>JANNYL010000490.1:0-3843 GCA_031410075.1 Flavobacteriales bacterium | reverse complement strand
GCGGGCCGTGCGGCTGAACGACGGTGGCTACCAGGGTGCGCACACGTGGTTGATGTGGACGAACGAACGCTTCCTCTGTTTTGGCTATGGTTGCGGATCACCTTGTTGGGGTGTTCAGTTGGTCGATCTCGAGAGCGGTGCTGGGCCCATCGAGTATGGCTATACTGTGCATGCCGACTCGGTGCGCAACATTGTCTGCTATCCCGACACGACTTCCTACGATGGCCTGTACACCGGTTTCATCCTAGAGAACGTTGCGACCGGTCGCAAGCGAAAGGTGCTGTTCGATCACATCGATTCCGCCACCCCGGCTGGGTATTTCGATAGTTCTTGGGTAGAGAATACCACACTGCACCTGCGCCATGTGTTCACGACACGTGCGGAGAAGATCGACCTAAGCGGTGTGCTATGAAGCTGCTCGCCCTTTGTCTTCCGCTGCTTATGCTGGCGTGTTCCACTTCGCCGCGAGCCATCCCACATGGTGAAGGTTGCGAAGGTTGACACATCGTCGGCTCCGTGGTCACGTTGTTCGACGATACCCTCGCCGGTGCCGATCCCATGACGTTCGAATGCTTGGAGAGCGAGTATGGAAAAGACGGTGACCACATCTTCTTCAGCGCGCGGATGATGCCGGAGATCGACGCCGCGTCCTTCGAAGTGCTGGGGCACAGGGGGTGGGGGTTATTGGATCACGCTTTGATGGAATTTCAATACAAGAGCCATCAGCAAGATCATCTTTAGAATCATACAAGCGTTGATGAAGATCGTGCTTGTACATGTTGCGGCCAGACACATGCTTTCCTTGGCGACTGTGCGTCTTCAAAGGGCGACCTGCCCCGATCCACTCGAGGGATCCTGGTCCCACTCGAACAATACAAAACTGTTTCTGATGCTAGCGCACCAGCATGATCGACCCGTTGTACTCCTTCTCCAACGGCCCCCATTCACTGATCCACGCCTTGTAGGAATACAGGCCGATCGGATAGTCTTTCGCATCCCATCCTTGATCCGGATCGGTTGTGCTGAAGACGCTTTGTCCCCAGCGGTCGAACACATCCAGTTGGTACTTGCGCGCTCCTTTTACACGGGGAAGCCACACTTCGTTGAGCCCATCACCATCGGGCGTGAAAGCAGTAGGTGCGAAGAAGAAATGATCACCGACGAATACGGGTCGCGAAGTTGAATCCATGCATCCAAGTCCGCTTACGGCAACCAATGTGATCGTATACCAGCCTGCATCGTTGAAATTGTGATCGAACGAAGTTGTGTCATAGTGCTGGCCTTCCACTGTGAAGTCCCAGTGGTACGCACTGCTCGAAATGTCTTGAACGTGCACGATCGGATGAAGCAGATCCGCAACGGGTGGGTTCACAACGAAGCTGGCGATCGGTTGGGGCCAAACCTGCACCAAGTTCTGCAGCACCAGTGTTTCCGAGGCGATGCAGCCCGAATCGGTGCTTATTGTGAGCGATACGGTATGGAAACCTTCGGTGGTATAGGTGTGCAATGGTTGCGCATCAGTGCTGGATCCACCATCCCCAAAATCCCACGAATTGCTCATGGCTGTCCAGGCCGAACTCGAATTGGTGAATTGGGTCAGCAGTGGGATACACCCGGCTGTGTCCGCACTGAACAGCGGAACAGGTCGCGGGTAAATGATGACGTCACTGGTGAAGTCATCCGTGCAACCGTTCTCTGTTGCGGTGACGTGCACGGAGTGGGTTCCATTGGTCGGGAACGAGGGGTGCGTTACATGCTGATCCACATCGGTAGCCGAACCCGTGCCGAGATCCCAAACCACCGTAGCGGCATTCGTGAACGAACCCACAGCCGATAAGGTGATCGGTTGCTCATCGAAACAAGTGATCGGCGGCGGAACGAAGGAAACGGTCACTGGTGGTGAGAGCGAAAAGCTGCTCACGTTCGTATCCGCGCAGATCCATCCGGGGTTGGCAATAAGTGTCACATTGTACGTGCCGGCCTCCGGGAAGGTGAAAGAGGGTTCAGCCTCCGCGCTTGTATCCGTAATGGTGCCTGGCACACCAAAATCCCAGTGATAGGATGTGCTGTTCTGGCTGTTGTTCTCGAACTGGATCGTGAGTCCTGAGCAAAGCGAACTGGCATTTTGGTCAGCGATCGAGGATAATACGGTTTGTACACAAGGCACCACATCGAAACGGAAGTCGCGAACCACCTCGCTCAGTTGAACGCCGTTCCTGAATTCTTTCACACGCACCCCAACGGTAAAGAATCCTTGAAGCGTTGGTGTAAGTGTCACAAAGCCCGTCAACGGATCGATATCCATTGGAGGAGCGGCGTTGATCATGTTGTTCACCGAATACCCTGTGCCCCAAACAACACTGGCATAGGGTGGCGGTGCAGGAGGATTGGGAATGATATTTCCGAGGTCATCACCGCCTACGTAAGGGGCGAAAAAATCGTATTCGAGCTGGTCTCCTTCAGGGTCGGTGGCACCCGAACTGAATGCCAATGGTTGTCCGATGCAGAGCGAGATGGGTGGAAAAGAACTGAAGCGAGGGCTGCTGTTCTCCCCGGCGATAGAAGCATCCGGAATTTCAACGGTGCACGTTAGGCCTTGCAAGGGAGAATTGTCCAGGTTCGTAACGATCGGCGGTCTGCAGCAACGCTGGTAGCTCAACGTATAGGTGCCAGCTCCGGCCGGGAGAAAGAAAGTGCCGGTATAGGAGCCTTCCTCCACACACGTGCCTTCCGGGGGTGTTTGGCACGGGTTGTTCAACACGATAGGAATGAAAGTGGAGGAGGACAACGTGAAGAATTGCGAGGTCACGAATTGCCCACTTTCATCGTAGGCCGCTATTTGTACATCGGCATCGAACCCGGTACCGTTCACATTGTTCGCAGGATCGCAATCACGATACATCTTCAAGGTCACCTCGTATTCATCATTGCCCAGGGAAGTGTAGAAGAGCTCCCCACCGATCAAGTGTGTGGCATTGGCAGCATAGCCAAACCACATACAAGCGAAAAAAGCGACAGCGGTCCGCATGGATGAATGACCCGAAGGTAGTGGGTTCGGTTGCCTCGCACCAACGTACAGCCCGGCAAATGAAGGATCACGCCGGGCGTTGGGCCTTGGCAAGCCAGACATCGAACTCGGCTTGATCCATCGGTAGAACGCTTCCGTCAGCCGCCTCAAGCATATCCATGATCCGTAATCGCTCCGGATAGGTATGGGCTGTGATGTGGAAGGCCGCGAAGCGCTCACCTATGCGCTGTACCTCGGAGAAAACGGTCTCCGATTCGATGCGGAACACACTGTGTGCGTTCGCGAGTTTGCGGTAAACCGGAAATCGTTCTGGCCTCATCGATTATTCTGTTCCGGGCACATCACATCGAATACGATCGACGCGCGAGGGATACATTCGGCGAAGATCGATGGCAGCTTTCATAGAACAACTCGCCGAGGCCATATTGGCCGAACAGGGCACCGATCTTGGCGAAATAGCCGTGGTGCTGCCGAGCCAACGGGCTGGTCTTTATCTGCGGCATGCGTTGGCGCAAAAGGCGGGTGTTGCGGTGTGGAGTCCGGAGATCTTCACATTGGCATCCTTCATGGAGCGGCTCAGTGGGTCGCGCACACTTTCAACGGAGGAACTCCTATTCGAGGGCTTCGAAGCCTATCGCAGTATCGCAGGGCCAGATGGTCGAACGTTCGACGACTTCATGGCTTGGGCGCCGGTAACCTTGGCCGATATCAGTGAGGCAGATGCCCATGTGGTGGATCTGCAGGGATTCTATCGCGACCTGCGCTCCTGGGAGGAACTGGAATGGAGCTTTAACACGGTGCCGCTCAGCCAAGGG
>JANNYL010000489.1:0-13554 GCA_031410075.1 Flavobacteriales bacterium | reverse complement strand
GAGGCAGCAAAACGCCCCGGCCGTTGATGACCGGAGCGCCTTGCGGGGCTTGACGATTAGATCAAGCAGGAGCAAGTTCCTTCTTCGCCAGGTAGAAGTCGATCAATTCGATGCCTTTCTCGTTGAGCCGGGCATCAAGGTCCTTCAGTGTCTTGGGCGGGGGCACGATCACCTTCTCGCCCTTCTTCCAGTTGAGCGGCATGGCGCAACTGTTGGCGTCGACCGTCTGCATGGCTTCGAGCACGCGCTTGATCTCGTCCATGTTGCGCCCCACGTTCAACGGGTAGTACATGATGAGGCGGATGATGCCCTTGGGATCGATGAAGAACACGGCGCGCACGGCGGCGGTGCTGCTCGCATTGTCGTGCAGCATTCCATAGAGGCGCGCCACCTTCATATCGATGTCCGCGATGATCGGAAAGTCCATGTAGACACCGGTCTTCTCGCGCACAGCCTGCACCCAAGCGATATGGCTGTGGATACTGTCGATGCTCTCCCCGATGAGCTTCGTGTTCCGCTCGGCGAACCACTTTTTCTCCTGTGCGAAGCCTGAGAGCTCCGTCGTGCAGACCGGAGTGAAATCCGCCGGGTGGGAGAAGAGGATCGTCCAGCTGTCCTTGATGTACTCGCTGAACTTCAGCGGACCAGTGGTCGTGATCGCCTCGAAATCGGGAGCTTGGTCGCCGATACGGGGCATGTTGTTCGTTGTTTCCATGGCGCGAAGTGACGAAGAAAGATCAACCACGATCATGACCTTCATCACCCTTGCGCCCTTCCGCGCAGAATAAAGTTCCAGTACAATCGGGGCAGCACTTCGCGCTTCAATTGGTACATGCTCCAGCGCTCCTTGCTCTGGTCAAATGGAAAGGTCTCCTGGGGATTGTTGTCGTAATCGAATTCCGCGAGCACAAGCTTGCCATAGCCGGTGATGATCGGACATGATGTGTACCCGTTGTAGTCGGCGGGCAGGGGCTTGTTGGCCATGGCTGCCAGCATGTTCGCGACCACCGTGGGCGTTTGTTTCCGGATAGCCGCTCCGGTCTTGGACGTTGGTAATCCGGCCGCATCACCGATGCTCCAGATATTGGGGTACTTCACATGGCGCAAGGTGTGCATGTCCACATCGACCCAACCCGCATTGTTCGCCAGAGGGCTCCGCTTGATGAAGTCCGGAGCGCTCTGCGGCGGCGTCACATGGATCATGTCGTAGTCCACCCACTCCGTCACATCCTTGTTCTTCTCGCCGAAGCCTACGAAGCGGGCGCGTTTGTTCGGTCCATCGATCTCTTCCAAACGCCAGAAGAAGTTGAGCTTGATGCCACCGCGCTCCACCACCTTCAACAGGGTCTTCTCATACCTCGGAATGGCGAACAACTTGGTTCCCCCGCTCCAATACTGGATGTCCATGTCCTTCAGCGCAGCTTGATTCCGCCAATGGTCCGCCGCCAGGTACATGATCTTGTGTGGCGCGCCCCCGCATTTTACGATCGTATGAGGACTGTGGAAGATCGCCCTCCCCTTCTTCAGCCCCTTGATGCACTCCCATGTGTAAGGAGCATAGTTGAAACTGTAGTTCGAGCAAACGCCGTTCTTTCCAATGCTCTCCTTGAGCCCCTTCACTGCTCCCCAGTCCAACTGGATACCCGGACAAACAAGGAGTTGATCATACGTGATCCGTTCACCTGATGAAATGACCACCGCGTTGTCCTCCGGGCTGAACGTGTCCAAGCTATCCTTGATCCACTCCGCTCCGTGCGGGATGAAGTCCTTCTCGTTCCGTTCAGTGTCCCTCACATTGTAGACACCTCCGCCTACAAGGGTCCACGCGGGCTGGTAGTAATGTTTATCAGAAGGCTCGATAATGCCCACCTTCAGCTTGGTGTTCTTAAGCAACAGTAATGCGGCCGCTGAGAGGCCCGCGTTACCGCCACCGACTACGAGGACTTGGAAGTGCTTTCCCATGCTGAGAGTTGGTTAATGCGGTTAAGCAACACGATCCGAGAGACTCCGCGGGTGATGATCATCACCCATGGCCTGATCCGACCAGCGGACCTTTGCGCGTATATCACAATTCGATGATGCGCTATATCATGTTACCCCTCCTGTTGGTCGCTGCCATGGCAGGTCACGCACAGGACATAGGCACTCGCGAGATAGCACTGAACGAGATGCAGTTGTCTGGAATGCCAGGCGTCCAATCATTCGCTTGGGGTCAGGAAGAAGGCCAGTGGTTCGTGATCGGGGGACGTTTGGATGGCCTGCACAGACGACAACCTTTCGCGGCGTTTCTCGCCTCCGACAACAACACCGTGACCTATGTGGTTGACCTTATTACCCAGCAGGTGTGGTCATCATCGATCACTTCGCTTCCGCAGTCCATGCTGGAGCAGTTGCAGAGCACGAACATGGAGTTCATGCAGCGCGACCAAACGCTATACCTGATCGGAGGCTACGGCTACTCGGCCACCTCAGCGGATCATATCACCTACCCGAACATCACCGCGATAGACCTTCCTGGAGCAATGGACGCCATCCGCAATGGAGAGACCATCGCACCGTATTTCAGGCAGATCACCGACCCGCGCATGGAAGTGACCGGTGGCCAGTTGGGGCGCATCGCCGATCACTTCTTTTTGGTGGGCGGGCAACGCTTTATCGGGCGGTACAACCCGATGGGTCCTGACTTCGGACCAGGCTTCGTGCAGGAATACACCAACGCCATTCGGAAATTCCGCATCGACGACGACGGCACGAACATGACCATTGCGGACTACACCGAAGTGGTTGATACAATGGAATTGCACCGCCGCGATTACAACATGGTGCCGCAGGTCTTCCCGGATGGTAGCAAAGGATACACAGCATTCTCCGGGGTATTCCAATACACCGCTGATGTTCCATGGCTGAACACAGTGGATATCAGGGAGAATGATTGGGCGGTGGCGCCGGTGTTCGAACAGCTCTTGAACCAGTACCATACAGCGCATGCGGCATTCTGGGACAGCACCGCGAACATGATGCGAACGGTCTTCTTCGGTGGTATCGGCCGTTTCTACTTCGATGGCACCACGTTGATGGACGATCCGAACGTGCCCTTCGTCAACACCATCAGCAAGGTGACCAGGGATGTGAGCGGGCAATTGGTGGAAACCGCGATCGGCAACATGCCCGGATTGCTGGGGGCGAGCGCCGAGTTCATACCCAAACCCGGTTTGCCCATGGCCGCGGACGGGATCATACGTTCAGACCTGCTCACAGGCGACAGCATACTGATCGGACACATCGTAGGCGGCATCGAGAGCACCGAGGCCAACATCTTCTTCATCAACACCGGAGTGCAAAGTGACGCGGTCGGGCGGGTATTCGAAGTATGGCTTGTCTCGGTTCCAGAAGGCATTCGTCCGGTTGGCGAATTCACCGAACTCGAGTTGGGGATCCAATATGAAATGGGTCAGGCGAGTGTCACTGCGATCATTCGCTCAGGTAAGGCCGCCGACATGCAGCTGGAATTACTGGATACAATGGGCCACTTGGTACGCCAGGTATTCGAACGCACGATGGTGCAAGGCCGACACGAAGTGTCCATCAATGTTACCGACCTTGCTCGCGGCTCGTACACATTGGTGCTTTCCACGGGAGCGCAACAACGCACAGCGCGGTTCGTACGATGATGTGTCGGTGCTCTTCCTAATACTATCCTTCTCCGACAATACCCTCAACAAACCCTATTGCCAGCGAAGTGCGCAGTTCGCCCGCTCCAGAAATAACCGCGTGCGGTTTACCGAGCTGATCCAGCAATTCTTCATATCGTTCGAACAATCGCTCCCGATCATCCGGATTCTCGCGCAAAGGATCCGGTTCCCAAGGCAGGTCAGGTTTGCACAAGAGCCACAGATCATATTGCCGGCTTTCCGAATGTTGCATGATCCACGGATGGCAGCGACCGTACTTCTCCTCGCTCCAGATCCGGATAGTCAGAAGATCGGTATCGCAGATCAATAGGGCGGGCAACTCACGTGCTACCAATTCCTCCGAGGCGATCTGGCCCTGAGCGATACTGAGGAGATCCTTTTCCGAATATTCCGGGCCACGCTTCTCGAGAAAAGCACGACTGAACTCCGGAACCAGCGTGGCATGGAAATGCGAAGCCAGTGACGTGGCCAGCGTTGTCTTGCCGCAACTCTCGGGACCAACTATCGCGACCTTGATCATCAGGCGAAAAGTAACTTTCCGTCACATTGCAGGCAGCGTGTTGTGGAATTCACCTTGTCTGCATGTCGAAGACCTTGGAACACGGCGCGAACCCCATCGCGCATCAAGCCAAGGAGAACGGGACATATGAACGAACAACTACGTTGAACCATGGAACGGATACTACTCAGCACAGCTACGATAGGACTCGCGCTTCTGTCACAAGCACAACTCTCACCCCTGGCCGATGCGCCATTATACCAGCATCTGTTGGAAGTGAACAAGGAATGGCGAACGATGGATCCCACACCTGTTGGCGGGGAACGGATCGTACACTTCGCCAATGAAGCGGATCGTATCGCTATGCACCTGCACATGGTGCGGGATGAACTTGCTACGAGATCACAACAAGGACCAGCGAAATCGACACTGATCCAGCGAACAGAACTTCTCCAAAAGCTCGGTTCATATGCCGATCGAGGACTGTTCCCACAGAACAACGTCCTTCCAAAACGCAACCCGATCTTCATCGATCAAGTTGGTACCGCCTGTGCTGTTGGGCAGCTGATCATCGAGAGCGGTGAGCGCCAACTCGCCGAGCGCATTGCGCATGATATGAACTTCGCTTATGTGCACGACATGCATCGCGACGATGTGAACGAATGGGCGAGCACACATGGCTTCACGGAAAACGAACTGGCCTGGATACAACCCGGATACCCACCGAACATTCCATGGGCGGCCATGGGCGGCGGCACCAATGGAGAGGTGAAAGAACTGCTGCGGCTTTCCAATGGCGACATGCTCGTGGCTGGCGCGTTCACGCAAGCCGGGAATACGAGTGCGAATTTTGTGGCTCGCTTCAACGGCACAACATATACCGCGATGCCGGGGTTCCCGGAAGGAGAGATCCGCACCGCTATCGAATTCAACGGTATGATTTACGTGGGTGGCACCTTCGGCAATGGTGTTACGGATCTGGCGAAATGGAACGGATCCAGCTGGAGCGTAGAAGCCGTGTTCTCAAGCAAATACGCCGAGATCTATGACCTGCACATCAAGGACGAAGTGCTGTATGCCGCAGGCGCATCATCAGGCTTCGCTGGCGTTTCCTATCAAGTGCAGCGCCTTTCCAACGGAACGTGGGACTACGTTGGACAATCGTTGAACAGGATCATTCGCACGCTGGAGACTTTCGATGGTCAACTCGTTTGCGGTGGTGATTTCACGGCGAACATGTTCTCGCAGGACAGCACGATCCTGCATGCCGCGACATTGAACAACGGCATGTGGCAACAGTTGGGCGATGGCTTGAACGGCCGTGTATATGACATGCTGATCTACCAAAGCCAGCTCTATGCGGGAGGCGATTGTGTGGCCGAGGTCAACGTGTTCTTCGGAATGGCACGCATCGCAATAGAGTCACTGCAATGGGAACAGCTGATGCCGAACATCGCGTACTACATCTTTTCACCTCTTGATGGATCAACGCACATCAATAGTTTGCTCGAGCGGGAGGGCCTGATCTACTTCGGCGGTGATTTCGACATCGCTTCAGGGCTGGATATTGGACGAAGCGTTGGCGTATTCAACGGCACAGCGGACAACGTGACCGTATTGGCCGATCTCAACGGACCGGTGAACGATCTCGACCTGCTCGGCTCGTCCCAATTGACGGCGGGTGGTGCGTTCACGGAGAACACAGGGCAG
The DNA here is from genome assembly GCA_031410075.1 of Flavobacteriales bacterium. Lineage (GTDB taxonomy): Bacteria > Bacteroidota > Bacteroidia > Flavobacteriales_F > PHOS-HE28 > PHOS-HE28. Next base: position 7,653 of record JANNYL010000489.1, on the reverse strand, counting down.
GCCACTCCGTATGTGATCACCACTGATCTCGCAACCGGCATTGATGTTCAGGAAACCAACCGACCGGAGATCAGCGTTTGGCCGAATCCAGCAACGGATCACATCACGATAACCAGCACAGTGGAGCAGAACGCGCCGATCACCGTACGCGACGCCGCAGGTCGTATCGTTATGACCATATCCCTTCGATCAGCGAGCAATTCGATCGACGTGCGAGAACTTTCCAAGGGAGCCTATTCCGTAAGCATCAACGACGGCAACATCGTAAGAAACACAACGTTCATCAAGAACTGAAGACACTACGCATGTGGTCGGTCAGCGGCCACGTGAAGCGCCCTGCTCCATCGCCACCAACCTACAGCGCTCAGAACGACGTAGGCGGCGAAGAGCAGGGCGTATGCGTTCATGGGTGGATCAGCGGTTGCGAACATGGTGATCGCCACACCGTCCACAATGCACCAATAGAGCCAGTTCTCGATCATCTTCTTCGCCATCATCCACGTAGCGAGCGCACTGAACACACCCACCCAAGCATCCATTCGTGGGCTCTCGCTCCACTGGAAGTGTTCGAAGACCCACGCCAATAAGGCCGTACAGAGAAGGGCCACCACCAAGGCGAAAACGTGGAACAGGAGCGGCTTGCGTGTAACCGGGATCGCGGAATCATCACGTCCCCAACTGAACCATCCATAAAAACCCATCAACACATAGAACGCATTGAGCGCGACCTGTCCCAGGTAATTGCGGTGGTAGAAATACACAACGAACATCACTGAGGAGATCACAGCGAACACCCAACCGATCCGCTTCTCGAACGCTGCCAGGAACGTATATGCCGCACCGAGCACGGCGCTGCTCCATTCCAAAGCGGTCCAAGCGTTCTCGTTCACGGGTTGAATACTGGAAGGTTCGAGCGTTGATGCGTCGGAGAGTTGCTCAACCCTTCAAAGCGTGGGTTTCAATTCACGGTGTACCGCAATTGCACGGCTGCGAGAAAAAGATCTGTGTGCGCGGGAAGAGCTCGGTGATCCGCTCCATCTCCGACTGATCGAACTGGATAACGCGCAGGTCCATGAATTTCAGTGCGGTCATTCCGTTCACTTCATCCGGAAAGTCCTCGAGTTCATTGCTCCACAGGTCCAACGAGGTCAACTCCTTCAGGCCACCCATGCAGCCGATCAAGCCGGTGATCTCGTTCTGGTGGAAGTCGAGCCGCTTCAGGTGTTTCCACTTGCACACCACTTCGGGCATCGCTTTGAACTTGTTGTTCGGCGCGTGGAACTCCTGCATGTATCTCAGATCGCCCATCCATGCGGGCAATTCCTTCAGTTTGTTCTTGCCGATGTCCAACGCGTTCAGGTTTCTGAAATGCCGGATCTCTTCCGGCAGGACCTTGTACTTCTTCTTCGTCAACTGCAACCGGAACACCTTGTCAGGTTCCTTCATCGCGGACTCGATGCTGTAATACTCCTTGGTGGAATCCAGCGCGGCTTGGGACAGCAACTGGGCATGCGCGCTGATCCAGGAAAACGAAACCAAGGCAAGCACCAAGGTACGCAGGAGAATGATCATGATAGAAGGCGCAATGCGTGCTCGCGGTCTTTGTGTAGTTGTGTCTTCAACGCATCAAGACCATCGAAACGTACCTCATCGCGTAACCGATGACGCACGCGAACGGTGATCGGTTCGCCGTAGATATCCCGATCGAAGTCGAAGAGGTGCACTTCCAACGATCGCTCACCCGAACCTTCAATAGTGGGCCGCACCCCAACGTTCATCATTCCTTTCAGGAGGCCGCCCTCTTTCAATGTGGCATTCACAGCATACACGCCATCCGCTGGGATCAATTTGAAATGGTCCACCGCGCCCACGTTGGCCGTGGGAAAACCGATCGTGCGCCCACGCTGGTCACCTTTCACCACCACCCCGCCGATCGAATAGGAATAGCCGAGCAGATCATTGGCCAGGTGAACATCGCCCTTCAGCAAGGCCTCGCGCACCTTGGTACTGCTGACCTTCACGTGGTCGATCTCCTGCGCCGGTATTTCCTCCACTTGGAACGAGTATGCGTCGCTCAATTGGCGCAACAGGTTGATGTCGCCTTCGCGGTTGCGGCCGAAGCGGTGATCATAACCGATCACCATGGCGTGTATGCGGATCGTATCCACCAGCACGTCGCGCACAAAATCCAACGCATGCAAACGACTGAACGTTCGGCTGAACGGAATGACCAATAAGTGATCGAGCCCGGCAGCCTCCAACAATTCAACCTTCTCCCGCTGCGTGCTCAGCAGTTTCAGATCATTGTCATTGGGAAAAAGCACCATCCGCGGATGCGGATAAAAGGTGAAGAGCACGCTATGTCCTTCTTCTTTGCGGGCGGTTTCCTTCAGTCGGTGAAGGATGGTTTGGTGACCCAGGTGAACGCCATCGAACGTACCGGTGGTGAGCACGGGGCGCTCCACGTTCACGAAAGTGGAAAGATCGGTGTGGACCTGCATGATGGTGGCCAAAGATGCTGCGATCTTCGCCTATGGCTTCAAGCCACAAGCTGCAAGCTCGGTTGTGCACTTCGGTAGCGCTGAGCAATGAGCAAGGGTTGGCTACGCTCCAACCTTTGGCCGCAAGCCACAAGCTCTGTTGTGCAAGTCGGTAGCGCTGCGCATTGAGCAAGGGTTGGCAGTGCTCCAACCTCCTTGGTTCCTGCGGATCAGCCTAAAGCCTATGGCCTAAGGCCACAAGCTGCACAGGCCACAAGCTTTGTTGTGCAAGTCGCTAGTTCTGCACAATGTGCAAAGGTTGGCGATGCGCAACCCGCGTGGGCTTGCACGGATCAGCATGCAGCCTGTGGCTTATGGCTTGAAGCCTGAAGCACATGGCCAGCGGCAGCATTTATCCACAGAGTTTCCAGATATGCTGGAAGCACCTACTTTCGCGCCCGCAAATCCGGGGAGCACCCTCCCCATCATCATAAAACATGGCCAAGCACATCGGAAAAGTCGTCCAAGTGATCGGACCCGTTGTTGACGTAAGATTCGAAAGCGGAGCAGACCTGCCGAACATCTACGATGCCCTGCACATCACCCGTGCGGATGGCAGCATCCTGATCCTGGAAACCCAACAACTCACCGGTGAGGACACCGTGCGCGCTGTAAGTATGGACAGCACGGACGGCTTGGCTCGCGGCACTGAAGTGGAAGGTATGGGCCAACCCATCAGCATGCCTGTGGGCGATGGCGTGAAAGGTCGCTTGTTCAACGTGGTCGGTGCTCCTATCGACGGCATGAAGCCCGTGGATAGCGCCAAGCGATTGCCCATTCACCGCGCCAGTCCGAAATTCGAAGAGCTGACAACCAGTGCGGAGATCCTCTTCACCGGTATCAAAGTGATCGACCTGATCGAGCCTTACGCCAAGGGCGGAAAGATCGGTTTGTTCGGTGGTGCAGGTGTTGGAAAGACCGTACTGATCCAGGAATTGATCAACAACATCGCCAAAGGCTACAGCGGCTACAGCGTGTTCGCCGGCGTTGGTGAGCGCACCCGCGAAGGGAACGACCTGCTCCGTGAAATGATCGGTGCGGGCATCGTGAAATACGGAGAGGAGTTCGGCAAGAGCATGAAGAGCGGTGGTTGGGACCTGAGCAAGGTGAATTACAAAGAGCTCGAGACAAGCCAGGCCACCTTCGTGTTCGGCCAAATGAACGAGCCTCCTGGAGCGCGTGCCCGTGTGGCCCTCAGCGGTCTTACCCTGGCGGAATATTTCCGTGATGGCGATGAGCAGAGCGGCGGTCGCGATATCCTCTTCTTCGTAGACAACATCTTCCGTTTCACACAGGCAGGTTCCGAAGTATCCGCGTTGCTGGGTCGTATGCCGAGCGCCGTGGGTTACCAGCCTACGCTCGCCACCGAAATGGGCGCGATGCAGGAGCGGATCACCTCCACCAAGCGTGGTTCCATCACATCCGTTCAGGCGGTGTATGTACCTGCCGATGACTTGACGGATCCAGCGCCGGCCACCACGTTCGCCCACTTGGACGCAACAACGGTGTTGAGCCGCAAGATCGCCGAGCTCGGTATCTATCCTTCGGTGGATCCGCTCGATAGCACCAGCCGGATCCTTACACCCGCCATCGTGGGTGATGTGCACTACAACTGCGCACAGCGCGTGAAAGCGTTGCTGCAGCGTTACAAGGAATTGCAGGACATCATCGCGATCCTGGGTATGGACGAGTTGAGCGAAGAGGACAAGTTGAGCGTGTTGCGCGCCCGCAAAGTGCAGCGCTTCTTGAGCCAGCCCTTCTTCGTGGCCGAGCAGTTCACCGGTTTGCCCGGTGTGATGGTGCCGATCGAAGAGACGATCAAAGGTTTCAACATGATCATGGACGGTGCCTTGGACGAAATGCCGGAGTCGGCGTTCAACCTGAAAGGCAACATCGAAGACGTGTTCACCGCAGGCAAGAAGATCCTGGCCGAAACAGCGAACGCGTAAACCCATGTGCACATGAGCACATGAGCACATGACCACATGACCACATGAGAGTAGAGATCATCACCCCCGACAAATCGCTCTTCAAGGGCGAAGCCAAATTGGTTTCTGTACCCGGTGTGGACGGTAGCATGGGCTTTCTGGACAACCACGCTCCACTGATCACGGTGCTGAAGGCCGGCGACATCAAGGTCACCATGGCGGACGGCAAAGTGGAAAATTTCGCAGTGAAAGGCGGCGTTGTGGAAGTGATGAAGAACACCGTACTGGTTCTCGCTGAGTGAGGAAATGATGGATCGCTCTTCCAAAGAGCAGCACCCAACCCTACGATGGTCTTGATGACGGAGTAAAACTCAGCCAATTGGGATCAACGGCGACGGCCTCCGCCAGGAGGCCGTTCGTGTTTCCCGATCACGGCAAGGCAAATGGTCGGTAGTGTCTCAGTTTCAATTCCAAGCCATGGTTTGTGGCGCCTGTGGACAAGTATTTGGTCGTCGCCTGACCAAGGAATCCGGTAGTTTGACCAGGATGGGTGCATAGGTGCCTAATTTTGTACCCCAACAGCCCTTGTTGCTAGAATTGCTGATCAACCCATCCAATGGCACTCAAAGCTGAAGCCACATATCGACACGGCCACAACCACATCAATTTTTCACTGAGCGTACTCTTCTGGAAAGATGGTGATCAGCATTTCCTTTTTTCCCCGGCACTGGACATGACCGGTTATGGTCGGACAGTGGAAGAAGCGAAGAGATCCTTCAATGTACAACTGGATGAGTTCACTGCCTACACCGCCAATAAAAACACCCTGCTGAAGGAGTTGGAGCGTCTCGGCTGGACGGTGAATAAGAAGAAGCGGCGCGCTAAAGCGCCGGAGTACCAAGAAATGCTCATGGATAATGAGGGTCTGCGAGACCTATCTAGCCGGGCCGACGTAAAGCACGACTTGGCTCAAGTGGCACTTCCATTGTGAGAAATGTCCACCCGGAAGCTTTCAAACGTCTCCATTGCTGAGTTCGAGACATTCTTGGACCTCGCGCAATGCAAGTTCGTTGGTGTAAATGGTGGACACAACAAGTGGACGCGCTCAGACCTATACCGCCCCATAATCTTCCAGACGCATATTGAGCCGATCCCTGAGTTCATAGTGCGTAATCTGCTGCGCATCATGAGTTACTCCAAGGCGGACTATTTCGACATCTTAGAATGTCGAAAGAAGGTATTTCGCAACGTGAACCGCTACACTCTTCAGTAGGGTTCCGTTCGCCTTTCGCTCTGGTTCCGGATCAAACTGAGACAATAGCAAGTGATCCCTATTCTCTAACTTGGTTGCCCTTTCCGCAAGAACTGCCATTACCGACACAGCCTCAGTGCGCTTCTGGCAAAGCAGATGCACCGCTCCTTCTTCTTCCCCACGCTGGTCATTTTCACAAGTGCCTTAGCAAGCATCTTGTCCGGGCGGGTGTGCGCCCAATTCACCGCAGGTCGATTGGCTGTTCTGGAAGTACCGTACACCCCGGTAGGTGGTGGTGGCTTCACGGTGCCAACAAATGGTACTGGAATGGTGATACGCGAATTCACGACAACGGGCATCCCAGGTTTCTCGGTCACCATACCCAGTTCCGGTGCGAACATGCTGGTGCAACACTACAATGCCCAAGGCAGCGCATTGAACCGCACACCCACTGGCGACCGCTTGGTATTTACTGGATATGCAGGCACCAGCGCACCCGGAACCATTGTGTCACAATCAACTTCAGCCGCCGTGCCTCGGGGTATTGGAACCGTGGATGCCACCGGCAACTTCTCCAGGCCCTCTATCACGAGCACCTTCTTCAGCGGATCACTGGTACTGAACGCCACCACGGATGGGGTGAACTACTGGGCAGGCGGCGGTAACAGCGGCGTGTGCTACCTTGAACCTGGTGCGCCGGTCGTAATAAACGCCACATCCAGCGCAACAACGGAATTGCATTATGTGGGCGGCAACTTGGTACAAGGCGGCTTGACCGTAGCTCGCGTGGGAAGCGGATCGCCGGTTGCGCCAGCGGGACTAACGCCGCTCAGCGGTCTTTCATCGGGATACGGATTACAGTTCAACCCAGCTGGCGATGTGTGTTATACAGCTACAACCGGGCAGCTCAAGAAATGGGTACTTACTGGCGGAACGTGGACCAACGTGTACACCTTCTCAGCTCCCACGTTCCTGCAGCGGTTGGTGGTGGATTGGTCCGCTCCGCAACCCATCATCTATGGTGTGGTGAACGGCTTGAGCGTTTCCGAAATTCGCAAATGGGTGGATACGGGTTCGCCCACCACAAGCACCTTGTTGGCCAGTACGAATGCGGCTGCTTGGTACGGCATCACCTTCACCCCGGGTACCGGTTGTGTGGAAGGCAGTCCATGCAATGATGGCAACCCGAACACCATCAACGACATCATTCGTGGCGATTGCCAATGTGCGGGCACGGCTCTGTCGTTATCTGCAAAAGTCTTTCTCGAAGGTCCTTACAACACGGGTACGGGCCTAATGAACGATGGGCTGCGCACGCTGGCCGACTTTCCGCTCACGGAACCTTATACGGCACTTGGCATGAATCCAACCGGGGGGGCAGCCACCATTACCCCGAGTGTGCTCGCCACCACCGGCAACAACGCCATTGTTGATTGGGTGCTGGTAGAACTTCGCGATGCGGCCATTCCAACCACCGTTCTACTGCGCACACCAGCGCTCGTGCAGCGCGATGGCGACATTGTAGCGCTCAACGGCACAAGTACGTTGCAGCTGCCTGCGGTGAACGGAAGCTACCGGGTGGCCGTGCGGCATCGCAACCACTTGGGTGCAATGACGAATGCGGCGCTTGTACTTTCAAATTCAACGATCGCCGTCGACTTCACGAGCGCTACCACTGTTACCTGGGGATCGGGTGCGCGCAAGGATATCGGTGGCGTGCAGCTGCTCTGGTGCGGAGAGGTTTTCAGGAATGCGCGGCTCACGTACGTTGGCGACAACAACGACCGCGACCCGATACTGGCGATACTCGGCAGTGTGAATCCCAATGCGACGATCATTGGATACCGCGTGCATGACGTGAACATGGATGGCATCACTTCATACACCGGCCTCAGCAACGACCGCGATCCCATTCTCGTGAACGTGGGTAGCA
>JANNYL010000488.1:0-3071 GCA_031410075.1 Flavobacteriales bacterium | reverse complement strand
CGCCTCAATTACAACGTGGCGTGGTATTCTTCTGTTTGCGCATACCTGCTCGTACTGGGTTTTGTCCTGGCACGAGTGAAGCTCAGCAAGGGTCCTGCGAGGTTGTGGAAAGACCCATCGTTCCGACTGTTTTCTATGATGGCCTTGGCTTGTTTCGCTTTGGAGAACAACGAACTCGTAATCTCGCCACCACTTCAACCCGCTCATTTTACACGCGGCTACCTCTGGAGCGCGTTGTTCCTGTTGGGGGCACCTTGGCTCTTTTACACTGCCTGGCCTTGGTTGAGCAACCGAAGTTTCCGGTTCCGCCTTATAGCGGCAGCGGGTGCGGTGCTTTTCCTATTGTCGGACAATATTGCATTCTTCACTGTAGCGAGCGGGTCACAGCTTCATTCGAAATATGCAGGCATGTGGCTCCAGAAAGATGACTACGATGCCATGGCTGCATTGGAGCGAACTGATGCGCAGCGTGTTTTGGTGGTTTGTGAAACGCCAAAACTCGGGTACGCCACTACTGTTTACACCAGATTCCGGAGTTTCTGCGGCCATTCCATGGATGATATGGCAACGGAGATCAGGTGTGAAGGTCAAGAGGCATATTTCAAAGGCAAGATCATGGATCCTGCTTTGGGCGGGGAGCTGTTCGTCATCGCCGGGAAGCAACGCGGTGACTTTGTTCCGCCCGGCCGCGCGCACTTGATACATGAGAACGACACGTACCGTGTGTGGCATGTGAACGCCCCTTGAACATTCGCTGCGGAGGCTCCTCTAATTCTTAGAGGTTAGCAGGTAGGCTCGAACTACTTCACGAGACTACTGGCCCACCAGAAAAAGAAGAGCACGGTTGAGACCGGAATAGTCCATGATCCACCAAAGAGCCTGAGGCCTCGCTACGACGCCTGCGCCGACCTCAACAGGCCTTTGGCGATCAACAGCTCTGCGATCTGCACCGCGTTCGTGGCCGCACCTTTCCGCAGGTTATCCGCCACGACCCACATATTCAACGTGCGTGGTTGCGTTTCATCGTACCGTACGCGGCCCACGAACACTTCATCACGGCCATTCGCAAGCATTGGCATCGGGTATTCGTCCTTCATTGGGGTGTCCAATAGCTTCAACCCAGGTGAGTCACGCAGCAACCGCTTCACATCGTTGATATCAAAGTCTCTCGCGAATTCAACATTCACCGCTTCGCTGTGCCCACCTGTTACAGGAACACGCACCGCGGTCGCGGTCACCCTGATGTTGGGATCGAGGATCTTCTTCGTCTCGTGTACCAATTTCATTTCCTCCTTGGTGTAGTCGTTATCCAAAAAGGCATCGCATCGCGGGATCACATTCCGGTCGATGCGGAACGGGTAGGCCATTTCACCGTCGACCCCGTTGCGTTCGTTGTCCATTTGCTGTACCGCCTTCATACCTGTACCGGTCACACTCTGGTAAGTAGAGACAACGACACGCTGCACACCGTAGGCCTTGTGTAACGGCGCAAGTGCCATCACCAATTGGATCGTACTACAGTTCGGGTTCGCGATGATCTTGTCTTCCGCCGTGAGCAAATGCCCATTGATCTCTGGCACCACGAGCTTCTTATCGGGATGCATCCGCCACGCACTGCTGTTGTCGATCACGGTGCTTCCTGCTTCAGCGAAGCGAGGTGCCCATTCAAGCGATGTACTTCCTCCGGCGGAGAATAGAGCTATGTCCGGTCGAAGAGCGACAGCTGCTTCCATACCGATCACTCCAATTTCTTTCCCTTTGAACCAGATCGTCCTACCAGCGCTGCGCTCGCTCGCCACCGGGAGCAGTTCATCTATCGGGAAATCGCGCTCCTCGAGAACTTTCAACATAACGCCACCAACCAGACCGGTAGCTCCAACTACTGCGACTTTCATGTACGTTCGTTAAGGAGGATAGGCGGCCGAAACTACTACCTTTCCCTCCGTACTGATCCAATGTGCAAAGACCTCCAACGCCTTGTGCTAGCGGCATCATCGCTGTTAATGGGCGGCCTTGTTTCCGCCCAGGTCAATGATCCTTTCGATGATGGGGACTTCATTCTGAACCCAACCTGGAGTGGCTCTGATGCTCTTTTTACTGTTGCCACAGGTCAATTGCGCAGCAACAGCCCGGGTGCTGCGAATTATTACCTGAGTACGCCAAGCACACAGGCCACCAATGCACAATGGGACTACTTCATCAACTTGAAGTTCTCGACCAGTGGCGCCAACTACGCGGATGTGTATTTGATGAGCAGCGCAGCCGATCTGCAAAGCGGCGTGAACGGGTACTTCGTGCGCATGGGCGGAACGACGGATCGGATCGAGTTGTTCCGCAGCGATGCTGGCGTGAACACTTCGTTGATCGTTAGTCCGGATGGCATCGTCAACAGCAGTACGAATAATCCGTTCAGGATAGAAGTGAAACGACAAGCGGACAACACGTGGACCCTTCTCTACGATGATGGAGCATTGGGCACGTTCTCAACCGCCGGCCAAACGGTAGATGCCACATACACCTCATGTACGCATTTCGGATCGCGCATTGAACAAAGCACGCTGGCTGGTGCGGTGAACAACCACTACTTCGACGATTTCGCGGTTGGGCCTCTTCTGCTTGACATCACACCCCCATCCATTTTGAGCGCAACGATCATTTCCAGCACGGAGATCGATGTTCTATTCAGCGAGACGGTGGAACAGACCACTGCCGAGGACGAGAACAATTACAACATCACACCATTCAATAGTGCGGCTGCGGTGGTTCGGGATGTGACCGATCTCGCGCTCGTACACGTTACGTTGTCATTGGCGATGCAGAACGGCAACACGTACACCATTGCGGTGAACGGAGTGGAGGACCTTGCGGCGAACCCATGCATGAACGAAACGGCAGATGTGGAGTACGTCATATCCGATATCGCGGTGCCTGGCGATGTGATCATCAATGAATTGATGGCCGACCCCACGCCGACCGTGGGCCTCCCTGATGCTGAGTTCATTGAGATATTCAATACCACAACGAACAAAACGTTCGATCTTGCGAATTGGACCATTAGCGATGGCAGTAGC
>JANNYL010000487.1:0-5607 GCA_031410075.1 Flavobacteriales bacterium | reverse complement strand
GTGGACCTGTCATCAAGGTGCCATCACCAAGGTCCCATTCCACCAGAAGATGATCTCCGGTAGTGCTAAATGCGATCACTACGCTCAGGTCGGTGCATGTTCCAACAGGCGTCGCGCTAAGTGTTGCACTCACCCCACCAGCTCCTCCGATCACGATCTCTTGTTGCAGCGTGTCCGTCGGTACACATGCGTTCGGATCCGTGGCCACCAGCGTCACTGTGTAGGTGCCCGGTTGCGTGTAGGTATGCACTGGTTCGAAGGCGGTGCTTGTCGCCGTGTTATCACCGAAGTCCCATGTCCACGAAGTACCGCCTCCGGTATTATCGAATGTGAAGTCAGCAGGTGCGCAAGGGGCAGATCCTGTAGCTGTGAATTGCGCGGACAAGCCATTGCCAGCTGTTCCAATTTCCATCTTGAACACGACCACATCATAGCTCGTGGCTGGCGTGGTGCTCCAGGCGTTAGGAGTTGTGGGGTAGGTGCCGGGCCATCCATCTTCACATCCGGCTTGGTATAGAATACCCTCTGGCGTGAAGCGGCTCATACCCGCATCAAGATGCTCACCCTGCAGGCCGAAGTACGTTCCGAAGAGATGTGCTGATAGATCAACATCATACAGCCCGACATAGAAGCCACCTGGATCGGTTTGGAAGGCATCTGCGGTCAACGGCGCTTCGGGGTAGTATCCAGAGATGTACACCTTACCGCAAGCGTCGACCAAGAAAGAACTCGGAGACATACCCTCGGCAACGCGCGTGATCAGGTCCAGACTTTCCAGATCAGGGGAGAAGCGTGCGATCAGAATACTTCCCGTTGCTGTTGCGAATGTTCCGGCAGGTTGCACCGTGATCGGTGAAGGATGCTGCCCAAGAACATAGATCCGGCCTTGCGGGTCGATGTCCACGCGCTGCAGCAGATCGAAATCCGCTCCACCTATGTACGTAGCCCCTGCGAGCGTGGTGCCGTCGTTCACCACATGCGCAACAAAGCCATCATGCGATCCCGCGAAAACAGGTTGGTAGCCCATTCCACCGAAAGGCATTCCATTGTCCGCGGCGCTTCCAACGACATAGACACCACCAGTGCCATCCAAGTGCAGACCACTGGCCACATCATGGTAGATCCCGCCCATTCGGGTGCTCCATAGCAGCGCACTCGCATCGTAGTTCAACTTGAACACAACGGCATCCTGCATGCCGCCATCTACCGTCTGTAAGGCGTTCGGGCTCACTGGAAAATCTGCAGAGCTGGATGTGTTGCACACGTAGATATCGCCCGCTGCATCCAGGATCACTTCGCCCGTGACGCGGTCGCCCAGGTTCGCTTGAAGTCCGTTCCAGCCATCATCCTCACCGCCACCCACATAAGTGCTGCCGATCAGTGTGCCGCCATCGGCGCTCAAGCGGCTTACCACAATGTCCCGGTAAATGTCACCACCGCCCCACGAGTCATCGAAGGCGTTCGGCGTGCAGGGGTAGTTGTCCGAATTGCTTGTTCCCATGATCACGAGCGTGCCGTCCGTGTCCTCGATCATACTCGCTGGAGTATCGTTGCCATTACCACCCAGATAAGTCGCCCACAACAGGCTCGAACCGTCCGTGTTCAACTTGCTGATAGCAATGCTGTATGGTCCGCCCGGAAAGTTGAGTTGGAAGGCACCCGGTGTGGTGGGGTAACCTTGACCGAAGCAATGCGCGCCGGTGAAGATGGACCCGTCCGCACTGTAGGTGGCGCTACCGCCGTAGTTCTCCGTCAAGCCCAGATCGCCGGTGCCGGAGTAGGTGGCGGCGAGCACTACGGGATCGATCACGATCGGTCGTTGTGCATCCACAAGACCGTCGAACGCGAAGCCGACCGTTCGGCCATTCAGAACATAGTGACACGTTATTGCTTCCCTCGCCCCATCCCCGTAGAACGCTACCGGTGCCGCCTCTGTGATGCTGCCCACGGAAGTCTCGATGATCAGGGAACCGCTCGCATCGATGCGCATCGCATCAGGTCCGGTGTATGCGAAGCCGACCCGTTCAATATCCGCCGAATGTGCCAACAACAGATCGTACTTGAAGGAGCGTCCTTCGGTGCGCATCACCAAGTCCACGCCGGGCCAGATATCCTTGTTGACCACATGAGCGAAGACAGGAACATGCACAGCCCATTGCGCCGGGTCGTTCCCGAGCAGGAAGTTGAGGTACGTTTTTCCGGGATCAACGCCTATCCAGTGCGCTTGCGGATCCGCTCCCACAAAGCCCACGTGCCAGGCATGTCCTCTTACGCTGAACGTGCTCATCGCATTGTCGTCCAAGTGCATGTATCCGTGCAAGCGTTCCGATGCATCGGGTTCCAACTGCGACCACGTTATGCCGCCCGCTTCCAGGAACACACTGAACGTATTTCCGGCGCGGTACTGCACGGCTGCCGACCATTGCCCATCGTTGCGCGCGAACACAGAGTTTTCGTGGGATCCACCCGGCGTTCCAGCCATGGATGGAGCAACGGACAACGCGACCGTGGCGATCAGTAGTGCGGTTCTGTGGTATTTGCCAGGCATTGGGGCAAAAGGTTGTCGATTCAATGAGCGCTCAGTGGTTCACCACCAAACGTGCCGCGCCCGCCGCCCCATTATTCTCAGCGCGCAAGTGGTAGACACCATTGGGCCAGGTGCTCACATCTATCATCCCGGCACTGAGGACCTGGGGCATTCGCTGCCCGTGGGCGTTATATATGCTGATGTCCGTTCCAGAGGGGACCCCACCGATCGTTACCCGATCGTGTGCCGGGTTAGGCATCAGGAACACTACGCCCGCGCTCAACTCCTTCACTTCGGTGCTTAGTTGGTTGAACGTGTCGTTCAACTTCGCAATGAACAGGTTCGGGTCCAAGCAACACGACTGATGGTTCCAGTTGAGCCAAGGCGTCGATCCCCAGGTGGTTCCTGTGAGGAAGAAGGTGCTGTCGTTCGCAAGAGCGAGCCCTGAGCCAACATCATCAGAGCCGCCCCCCATCCGTTCCGCGTACGCGATCAAGCCATTGGGGTCATAGCGCGCGATGAAGCAATGGCTGCTCTGGCTCACGATGTCCACCTGTATGCCGTCGAAGTCCGCGTAAGAAATGTTGCCGCCGAGCATGCCGGTGATCACCGTGTTGCCTTGTGCGTCGGCGATGATGTCGAAGGCTTCGTCGTTGCGGATGCTACCGCCGCGCTTCAACCACTGCGGTGTGCCGCCGTTATCGTACTTCACCACGAACACCTCATCATCGAATTCCGAGTTCCCGACAAAGCTGTGCGGCCCGAAACTCACCAGGTTTCCGCTCGCATTCCCGGTGATGAAGCTGTTCTCCGACGCATCGATCGCCAGCCCGTGCGGGTACGAACCGTAGGTGGTGCTATTGCCACCTCCGTAGCTCAGCCATTGGCAGGACAGCGCATTGTCCAGTTTCAATGCATAGACGCTGAACGATGCAGCACTTGCATTGAAGCCATTCAGTGAAATGCTATCGAAGAAAGCGCCACCCACATAGATGTTTCCCGTTACCGGAGCTACTTCCACCGCAACGGCTTCTTGATGCACCGCGCTGATATCGTTCAGTTGGACCAAGTCCGAAAGTGTACCATCGGGCAGGTAGCGTGCAAGTATGCCGCCATCGTAAGTGAGCGTTTGCCCATCGAAGTCATTGGTGCCATCGGTGGTGCCGACCAGAACGATCCGGCCTTGATCATCGATGTCCAGATCGTTGAACCCAGCACCGATCCCGGCACCGCCACCGTGATGCATCCATTGGATGTTCCCGCTCAGGTCGTACTTGGCCACAAAGGCATGGCGGCTATTGCCCGCGAAGGTGAAGGAGATGGTGTCGAAGCTGACGGTGGGGTTGGCGATCTGCGTGCGGAAGGATCCGCACACATACACCGCGCTATCAACCGTGGAGACCTTCACCGCCGCCTCCTGGATATCAACGAAGCCCGGTCCGCCGAAGATGCGCACCCACTGCACACTGCCGAGCGCGTCGTACTTCGCCAGGCAACCATCTTGCGCAGCAGCTACGGGAAGCCCGGAGAACTGGCTGTCGATCGCTAGATGCCCCAGAACATAGGCGTTGCCATCCGCGTCCGTATCAACTGCATCGCCGCGCTCATTGGCAGAGAAGGGGGTAGAACCGGCATCATGCATCCACTGGATCGTTTGGGCGCCCATCTGCATGCTGAAGGCGATCGGAAGGAGTGAGAGGGATCTCTTCATGTTCGGTTCTTTGAGGGATGATCAAGTGCGTGATGATCGCGGTGGATGGATATGCAGTTCATCATGAACGATACCAGATAGCTCAACCAAAGTGATGAAGCGGTAAGAGCGGATACCATGATCGGGATCAGGCTTGTTGAACCGTTGGTGGAACAGTTGATCGCTTCGCTTCACAGGCATTACCGCAGGAGTTGAAGGTTGCCCGCATGTTCATTGGAATCGAACGTGAGGAGGTAGTAGTACACGCCACCGGGCGCGAGTTCACCGTTGCCTGCCTTGCCATCCCACGCAGCGTTGGTTGCACTGGAGCGGAACATCTCGATCCCCCAGCGATCATACACCACTAGGTCGAAGCATTCGGGAAAGTCCGCCAAGCCGGACGGTGCGAAACAATCGTTCACGCCGTCGCCGTTGGGCGAGAAGAGGTTCGGGATCACGATGGGTCCTACCGACGCGTTGCCACCATCCACCAGTACAGGCACTACGATCGAAGCGCTGCATGGGCCATTGGATACCGTGAGGGAAACAGCATAGGTGCCATTGACGATGTAGTTGTGCGCCTGCTCCGGACCGATGGCTGTGGTGCTGTCGCCGAAGTCCCATACATAGTTGCTCGCACCGGCGGCTGCTTGGAACAGCACCTCTTCGGGCCCGCATGGAATGCTCCGCACTTCAAGGGTGAACGCAGCGACGGGCGTGCTCAACGCGAGCACCTCCAGGCTATCCGCTGCTGCGCATCCACCACCGTCCTCCACCAGCACGGTGTACATACCCGCCTCGGTCGCCACGATGCTCGACGTGATATCGGGCAGGAGCGCACCATCGAGCTGCCAGGTGTACGAGAAGAAACCTTCGGCCGCGGCGATGATCACCGATCCTCCTGTACAGAAGGCCGTGTCGTTCCCCAGGCTCACCGTGGGCAGGGGTTGTGCCACCAGCGTGATCTGCTGCGTGATGGTGTCGCAGCCCACGGCATTGCAGGCCACGAGCGTCACGTCATAGGTTCCGGGTGACGCGTAAGCGATGTCCTGCGGATCCGCAACGGTGGAAGTAGCCGGGATCCCACCGGGGAAGGACCAGTTCCAGCTGGTGGCACCGAACAAGCTGGTGTCGTCGAAATCGACAAGGCCGCCCGTGCATGTGAGCGCCGCATTGGAATTGAACCCGGCCTGTGGCGCAAGAGCCGTTCCCACGCACGTCATCTTGAAGAACACCGGTTGGTCAGAGATGCCGTTCACTTTATTCTCTTCGTACACGCCGGGCGTTGTGGGGAAATCCTGCGAGTGCGAGGTGGCGACCACGCTCACGATGTCCAGTCCGCCCACGTTCAGCAGCGCGATGCTCGGCGCGTAGTGGTCGGAGCTGCTGC
>JANNYL010000486.1:0-11748 GCA_031410075.1 Flavobacteriales bacterium | reverse complement strand
TCACCGAAGGCATTCCCGTAAAGGACATGGTGGCAGCGCGCGAATTCATCCGAGGAAAGAATTGCACACTTATCGGCCCCAACTGCCCCGGTGTGATCACAGCGGATGAATGCAAAGTGGGAATCATGCCGGGCTTTGTCTTCAAGAAAGGCACCGTGGGCATCGTATCGAAATCGGGTACACTCACCTACGAAGCCGCTGATCAGGTGGTGAAGGCAGGCCTGGGCATCACAACGGCGATCGGCATTGGCGGCGACCCCATCATTGGAACCACCACGCTCGAAGCCATTCAACTCTTTGCGAACGACCCTGAGACCAAGGCCATCGTAATGATCGGCGAGATCGGTGGTGACCTGGAGATCCGTGCAGCACATTGGATCAAAGCCAATTGCAAGAAACCCGTTGTGGGCTTCATCGCTGGTGAGACCGCACCGAAGGGCCGTACCATGGGTCACGCTGGCGCTATTGTTTCCGGTGCCGATGAAAGCGCTGCAGCCAAGAAAGCGGTGATGCGGGAGTGTGGGATCCACGTGGTGGATAGCCCGGCGACGATCGGCGCGAAGGTGAAGGAGGTGCTGGGGTGATCAGCAGGTTCCTCTAAGGAGCGACTGCAAAACGCGCGACCCGGGGACCTCCATCGGTTACCAAGCGGAACAGGTACGCTCCGCTTGCGAGGCTTCCCACATGGAAGGTATTTTGGCTCATGGTTTCAGGCCGTCCGGACAAAACCATGGCAGTGATCACTCGACCGTTGCCATCTAGTACCTCTGCCTGTGCTGCTGATTTGCCTGACCAGTTGAATATCAGTTCAGCGGTCATTGGATCAAAGCGACATTGGAGCGTTACGGGGTTGATCCTGGTCTCAGCGACATGGCTGGTCAGGTCCATGAGGCGTTGAACTGTGTGAATTTCCTCGGGTTCCTGCTGGCCGATCTGATAGCGGTAACTGCTGACCCAGGCCAGGTAGAACGGGTACCCTGCCTTCCAGTACCGATCATTCGTGAAGGTCTCGATTGAGGCTTCTCCGTCTACGTCCGTAATGCGCTCCTCGATACATCTGGTGCGCAGGACATTTTCGACTACCCCGGCGGGCAGGACCAACGTGCCGAAACCATCTGCTGAACAAGACTCATAGCGTACTAGGCAGATCGTCGTGTCCAAGCACCACTGGGTCGTATCTACCCATGTGTCTCCGTAGTTGCAGGGATATGGTATCAACAAACGCGGGTCCGCAGCGACGTTGGCGATCCCAGGATCACCGTAATTGCCAAGTTCCTCGAGCCCACTCGGAGTGGCTCGGTAATAACTGATCAACAGATCCGCGATGGAGGAATACACCCCGGCCAACGTGCCGTCCTGAAAGTACGGCCAGCCTACTGTTTGTGTTGGGTCAATGAACATGAACTGATCTGGTTCTACTATCTGGCCCATGGCAGTACAAGTCAGATCCCAAACTTGTTCAGCACCACCTGCCGGCGAGGTGAATGCTCCCTCCAGGCTCTCGTATAAGAGGACATCCCCGATCTGAGGACCGTCAACCATCTCTATGACAGGTTGAGCGTTCAGGGTTGAAGCCATGACGCAACCAAGAATTGATAATCGTTGATCCATGGTGCTCTTTGGTTAAGAGTAATCGAATTTGTTGAGATGTGTCAGTGCAGATAGATGGAAAGATATGCTTCCCGCGTCATCCCATCGTACAGGATCACTTGGTTGTTGTACTGCCGGATCTGGAACAGGTTCACGAACAGCAGATAGCTGCAAACGGCGATCAAGGGCCATCGCCAACGAGTGGCCAAAGCGCGTTCCACCAATGCCGCGAATGCCAACGCCCACACCGGGTAGCTCTGCACCATCGCACGCGCCGAATAGCTGCCACCATATCGCCAATCGTGCCAGGCGATGATGATCCAGAGGTTCAACAGGCTGAAAACAAGCACGCTCTTCGCCCATGGCCTATCGCGCAGGAAGAACAAGCCAGCAACAAAGAACACGGTGATCGGCGTGTAGATGAACCAGCCCTTTTCCCAGCCGAACAGCACACGGAAGTGGGGGTTGAGGAAGTCCCATTTGCTTCCGAGCTCATAGACCCAACTGCCGGTTACGATCTTCCAATACAAGAGCTGTGGGAAGCCGATCAACAAGGCGGCACCGAGAGCCCAAATGACCTGTGTGCGATGTGCCCGGACCAGGGCCCATTTTTCCTTGGCGAGTTCCTTGGTCTGCGTAGTCCACAGCAGCGGAATGAAAAGCATGATCAGTTCCGTAGGCCGGGTAAACGTGGCGAGCGCAATGGTCGCACCGATCAATGTCGCCCACTTGGGCTTCGGTTCTTCATGCCATTTTACCGTAGCCCAGATCACCAGAACGTAGAGCGCGAACAGGAAACCATGTGTTTGTGCATTGTCTACACTGATGTACTGGATCGCGTTGGTGGCCAGAATGGAAAGCAGGAGCACCAGTGAAACAGTTCTGTCGCTGAACCAACGAAGCAGAACGCGTCGCAACAGGAACAACGCCAGTATGCAATACATCAGCGGTGCGAAGGCGATGGCCCATTGGTACGGAAGGGAGAAGCCGTCCTGTGGGAAATTGAGGGCTCCTGCTGCGATGTGCCCAAGGAAGAAGAACGGTAGTTCCATCGCGGCAACGCCGATCATCACCTTGTCCACACGGTTCCCGTTTTCCGCAGGGAGCATTTGATAGAGCCCTCCTGTACCCACCACTTGGTAAGCACTGTCGATCGGCTCGATCCAATCCATTCGCTCGATGTCGTGATAGATGAACACCGAGGGCAGATAGCCATAGTAGGCGAGAGCATCCCATGTGGTGACTTTCATTGGGCTCCAACCGCGCACCTCACTGTATTCGAACCGTGTCCACAGAAGAACTACAGCAGTCACCAACACCGCAAGGAGAGAGAGCCTGTTACCCATAACTGCGGATCACACCCCGAACTGGCGCAAGTGGTGGTCCAGGTGGTTGCACGTCAACTGGTCCCATTCTTTCGATGTGAGTTTTCCGAAGAAGGGGTGGGGTGTTTTGCTCAAGCCCCCAGCACCGCCAGCATTGAAACGACGAACGAGCTCGGAAAGCCGTCTCCGTTCAATGACGGTTTCAACCTGTGAGCGGTCGAACAAGCTGGGCATGGTGCGCGAGTTGTGTGCCCTAAAATAACGTCAGCGGGCGCCCATAATAGACGCCCGCTGACTCCAGGAGAGATCCGGGTTACGGCTTTTCCTTCTGTTTTTCTCGTTTCAAGCTGTCGATACGGTCTTGATCCGGGGCGTTGTGCTTAGGAGCCTCGGTGCGCGTTTTTCCATCGCCACTAGTAGGGGTGTTGCTGTCGGTAGCTCCAGTCGCTGCGTCTTTATGACCGCAGCAACCGAATACGAGCAACAGGCCTAGAACGGCGCTACTGAATAACCAGTTTCTCATCGGCAAGGATCTTTGATGGGGTGCGAATGGTGAGTACGTATTGTCCAGCGGAGAGCTGGCCACGATTGAAGCTCAAGCGGTATTCTCCTGGGTTCGGAGTTTCCTGGTAAAGGAGTTTCACGAGTGCGCCGCTCATATCATGCAACTCGATCGTGTGCTGCTCACGTTCGGTAACAGTGTACGTAAGGTTGAAGAAGTCCAAGGTTGGTGACGGGAAAACTTGTGCGTTGTTTTCAGTGCTGCGTTCCGCAACGCCCGAGAAACCATCACCGATCTGCGCTATCCAGGTTTTCCACGTATGGTCCAATTGCCCTTGCACGTTGGCGCCATAGCAACCCGCCATCCATACTTCAGGTTCACTCGCATTGTGTTTGCGTGCCATACCGGTATAATCTCCCCAGCGATCAGTCCCCTGGATAAAGTCCACGTAGGTCTCGCCTTCTTTCACCAAGGTGCTGTTGCTCCAGTTCATGCTCGCATCGCAGTTCACCACCGCCACTTCGGGAAATACGCTTGTGCTGCTGCGCAAAAAGGCAACCATCACACTCGGGTCCCCTGTCCCGGTAGCATAGGAGGTGAATTGAGGGTACGACATATCGATAACGCCCGGGTTACCAAAGGAACTCTGGGTGGGAGTAAGGCTGTTGAGATCGATCCGGGTGTATTTCAATCCACACCAGCCACTGCCAACATCACCAGCGTGTATGCAATGCAAGATCCCGTTCAAGTAGAAAGCGCCAAGCATCCGGCAATCGCCCACAGACAGCAGATCGCTGTTACCCGGCATTTGCGCTTCGGCGGAAGGTGCGTAGCTCGCCACGTTCACGGTGTACGTGTTCAGGCTAGGGTTCGCGCCAAGGTCGTTCGTAAGATCCCACACCACGTAGCGATTGTCACCGCCTGAAACACTGCTGACCAACAGTATGCCCGGGCCGTAGTTGCCGCTCTGCCCCCAACTGGCCGGGGTAACGGTGAATGCGCCAATATCAGATGTGAGGCCATACCAATACTGCCAATTCAAACTGCCACCGTTGTACCCTTCGTTTTTCTGGATCTGGAACAGCACCGCTTGATCGAACTGGTTGGCGCCGCTCGTGAACAGGTTTCCGCTCAGGTACACTTCGTTGTTGCTCACGCCCAGGCTTGGATAGTCGAACCAATCATTCGTGCCCAATACGTTGCCATCTTGCTGGTAAATGTTCCAGCCGTCGTTCGGGTTGTTGGATTGGCTGAAGCACCACAGCAATTTTGAATTGTCCGCTTGTGAACCATGCAGCACAACCATAAAGAAGCGATCTGCTTGGCTGTCGTACAGGATCTTCGGGTCGTAGATATTGGCGTTCAATCCTGATTGGCCGCTGAAGAAGTCGGCCCAAGCCGCGCCATAGCTGGCCGTTCCATCGGTCTGGTAGTACACGATCGCATCGTTGTTCGTACTTACGATCCATCCACCATTGCTGATGGCCATGCTGTTGTCCGGCGGTGTTTGTTGGGTACTCCAGTTCGCCTCGAAGTTGCTACCTACGGAAGGAGTTACTGATTTTGCCGATCCATTGGGTCCAGGTTTCCCAGGGATCGTTGAAGCCAGTTTGGCTGCCAGTTTCGCTTCCTTGATCGCCTCTACTTCGGGCAACTCATGCTCGTGAATATCCAGCGATCGCACGCTGTTGGCCCATGCTGTCTTGATGGTGGCGTTCGATACCACGCCGGAAAGGGCGGTGGTCTTCACTGCACTGCACTTTGCATCGCCTGTAATGAACGGCTTGTTCGCCTTGGGTGCAGGTAGAGTTGGTCGTTGCTGTTGACCGATCGCCGATTGTACGATCAACGCCAGCGACAAGGCAGCAAAATTTCGAGTGAGACGGAGAGATAGTGGTGATGTCATGACCGGTTCGATTTATATCCCCAAAAGTAGACCGCTCGCCCCTCCCGTTCGATACGATGGGCATCCCCAAGTTGTGGGATGTGCGTTCATTTGGTGTTCCACCTACTCCAGGATAAGGGCTGGTTCTTGAGCTGTTTTGGGTCCCTATAGGTCGATCTTCCCTGCCTCACATACATTCGCCCGCACCCACGGTTCCATCCAAAAGCAACGATCATGGCACTTCTTCAAGGTAAAGTCGCTCTTATCACCGGCGGAACACGCGGTATCGGTAGAGGCATTGTTGAACGATTCCTGGACGAAGGTGCTGATGTGGCCTTCACCTACGTGAGTAGCCCAGAGAAGGCGAACGCGCTGGCCGAGGAATTAGGAGGAAATGGCAGGAAGGTGATGGCGATCCAGAGCAATGCCGCTGATTTCACGAGCGCGCAAACCGCAGTGGACCAAGTGGTGAACGCATGGGGAAAGCTCGACATCCTTGTGAACAATGCCGGCATCACGAAGGATCAGCTCCTCATGCGCATGAGCGAAGCGGATTGGGATGCTGTGATCAACACCAACTTGAAGAGCGTGTTCAACATGACCAAGGCCGTGATGCGCACCATGTTGAAACAGCGTAGTGGCAGCATCATCAACATGAGCAGTGTGGTGGGGGTGAAGGGAAATGCTGGCCAGAGCAACTATGCGGCCAGCAAAGCCGGGATCATCGGGTTCACGAAAAGCGTTGCATTGGAGTTGGGCTCGCGCAATATCCGCAGCAACGCTATCGCACCCGGGTTCATCGAAACAGAAATGACCGGCGCTCTCGACGAGAAAACTGTTCAAGGCTGGCGCGACGCTATTCCGCTGAAGCGGGGCGGTACGGCTGTTGATGTGGCCAATGCCTGCGTGTTCCTCGGTAGCGATATGAGCACGTACATCACCGGGCAAACGATGCATGTGTGTGGTGGTATGTTGACATAGGTTCACATAATCGACCTGATGCGCCGCTGAAGCGAGCGCGGAGTTGAACGATCTTCGCACCCCTTTCCAGCCGAAGCGCACCAGTGCTGAGGTAAAGCCGAGTGAGCCTGACGACGTCCTATTCCCTTTGGCTGCTGCCACTTTGTATCGCACTGGGTGTTCTGTGTGCCTGGCTGTTGTACCGCCAAACCCCTGAGAAACATGGCTGGAGCACCTCCTTGCAATGGATGCTTGCCTCCGCTCGGGCCTTGGTGATCGCTACGTTGGCCTTTTTCCTGTTGGAACCCATGGTTCGTGTATTCCTCCGCGAAGTGCGGAAGCCTGTGATCGTTCTGGCTCACGACGGTTCCTCTTCGCTCACGGCGGCCGGTGATACCGCGGCTTTACGGTCTTCCTACCAACAAGCCTTGAAAGGGCTTTCAGATAAGCTCGGGGATAGCTACGAAGTGAGGTCCTTCACTTATGGTTCCGCGGTGAAGGATGGTTTGGATTTCTCGCAGCAGGAGGCGCAAACCGATATCGATCAGGTATTTAGAGCGGCTTATGATCGTTTCGCTGGACCCGATCTCGGTGCGGTGATCATCGATGGCGATGGGATCTTCAACAGAGGCCGCGACCCGCAATTGGCAGCTGAGCGTTTGGGCGTACCCGTTTTCACGATCGCATTGGGCGATACCATCGTTCGGCCTGATCTCGTTCTGCGGAATGTGGATCACAACCGGATCACATACTTGGGCAACGAATTCCCGGTGGTCGCCCGTGTTGAAGCGAGGCATTTCAAAGGCGAAAGGATCAGGGTTTCCATAGCGCGCGACGGCAAAGAGGTTTTAGGGAAGGACCTCGTTGTGTCAACCGACCCCATGATCACCGAGGTGCCTTTGATGGTGAAGGCTGACGCTGCGGGGTTGCAGCGTTACACGGTTCGGATCAGTGAGCGGAAAGGAGAAGACAGCTTGGTGAACAATAGTCAAACAGTTTACATCGATGTTCTGGACGACCGGCAGAAAGTGCTGATCCTCGCTCTCGGCCCACATCCGGATGTTGCCGCCCTGCGTGAGAGCATGAACGGACTCGACGGATATTCGACCGAAGTCGCCTATGCCTCCACGTTCCAAGGCAAGCCAGAGGATTTCGATCTGATCGTGTTGCACCAGCTTCCTTCCGGCTATGCTGCCATTCAGCCTGTTCTGACGCGCATTCTGGAAAGGAAGATCCCTACGTGGACGATCCTGGGGCAGAATACCGACTTCAATCAGGTGAACGCGTTGGGTGGCGGTTTGGAGATCACATCCGGTCAGCGCATGGTGAACGATGCGCAAGGCGGGATGAACCCTGACTTCGCGCTGTTCACGGTGGAACCTGAGGAAGCACGGGCTTTCGAACGGTTCCCGCCATTGCAAGTGCCGATCGGAACCTATGAACTTGGCCGAGGCGCTACTGCATTGATGTTCCAAAAGGTGGGCGTCGTGCGCACCAACTATCCACTGATGGCCATCCAGCCGCAAGGCGAACGGCACAGCGCGATCACCTGTGGGGAAGGATTATGGCGCTGGCGGTTGGCTGATATGCAGATGTACAGTTCGCATGCGCATTTCGACAAGCTCGTTCACAAGATGGTGGCCTACCTCGCGCTCAAACAGGACAAGAGCCGGTTCCGTGTAAGGCATCCGCAAGAGTTCTCCCAGAACGAGCCGGTGATCCTTGATGCCGAACTGTACAATGCGAGCTATGAGGCTGTCAACACCCCCGAGGTGGCGATCGTTCTGAAGGATGAGGAGGGTAAGGACCTTGCTTATGCGTTCAGTCGTATCGGCAATGGATACAAGCTTGAAGCGGGTTCCCTACCTCCGGGTCGCTATACCTATACCGCGAACACAACATTGGACGGGGAGCGCCTATCGACCAAAGGCGAGTTGCTCGTGCGTGCGATGATAGCTGAGCAAATGAGCACTGTTGCGGACCATGCCCTGTGGGCAGGCATTGCCGCGAAGACGCAAGGTGTGATGGTTCATGCGAATGATGTCGATCGTATTCTGGAGGCCATCGCAACGAAGAAGGCCATTGTTCCTCGCAGCTACGCCCACGCCAGTTTCAATGACCTTATCGGATTGCGCTGGTTGTTCTTTTTGTTGCTCGCCTTGCTCACCTTGGAGTGGGCATTGCGCCGGCGTAGTGGCACCTACTGATCACCGCAGGTATGCCCGTCGCAAAGCCTTTTCTTCCCTCAGTTCCGTGGTGGAGGTCACGGTTCATGAAACGTTGTGCGGGCGCGTTTGCTGTTGGCGTGTTGATCTTCCTATTGCGGTTCCCCATCCTTCGGGGTGTGGGCAATTACTTGGTCAGTGAAGATCCGTTGGCGCATGCGGATGTGGTTTTTGTACTCGGAGGTTCCGCGACAGACAGAGGGGAGGAGGCGGCGAAACTCTATTTCGCAGGGCTCTGTGATCGATTCGTATGCACTGGTAAGAGTGTTCCCGGGGATCTTCAGGAGGTAGGCATCGATCTCTCGGAAAGCGATATGACCAAGCTTGTTATCCAGCGGTGTGGCGTTCCTGCGGACAGGATAGTGTCGTTCAAGGAGGGCACCAGTACGCAAGAAGAATCGATCGCCTTACTGGAAAGAGAGCAGGCAACCAGTGTCGACACAGTGATCATCGTAAGTCACGGGTTCCATCTTCGTCGTGTCCGCAACGTTTTCGAGAACCGGTTCAAAGAGAAGGGCATCACCGTGCTTTTACATGGTGCGGAAAGCCGTGATTTCAGTCATGAAACATGGTGGCGGACCGAGCAGGGTATGATGATGGTACAGAACGAGTACGCGAAATTGTTGTACTACTTGGTGAAACATTGAATGAAAAAGCCCCACCGGCGAATACCGATGGGGCCTTTCGAGCTTTTTTCCTCAGCGGACGATGGTCAGTGATCGCATCGCACGTCCGGTTGCGCCAGACAACTCCAGGCCATATTGACCTTCCGCCAATTCGGTCACATCGAGGGGCATCAAGCCTGAGCCGTTGATTGAATGCCGCCAAACTTCGCGGCCTTGCATGTCATGGATCACGAGTTGCATCGACCCTTCATGCGCAGGAAGAACCAATTGGAATTGTCCGTTACTCGGGTTCGGGAATAGGCGGATCCCTTCAGCCCATGTAGGCTCATCAACCCCAACGTTACCAACGCAGAAAGGTGTCTCGGCACCGTCGCCGAACGCCCCGTTCCCGTTCACGAGTACCGCACCAAAGCTGTCGAGAACCTCGTAATCACCATCGCCGAAGCCGCAGCAGATCCCGTCTCCATATGCGTCGCTCATGGTCAGGACATAGCAACCCTCGCCAAGACAGAAGGTTTCGTTGATCACGGTTCCCTGGGCGTTGTCATCATAGCTCCCGCCCGTGAACAGGGAAGTTCCTGTTTCAGAACTCAGGTCCCAACTGGTTTCTGAACCGTAGTCGTCCAGCGTGATGGACAACGAAATACTGGCGCCCGGATTCGCAACTGTGAATGTTTTGTTGCGCGTGTTGTTCCCTGCGTTCTCATCCGTCCCAGCATTGGGACTTGCCACACTTGCATTGAAGGTGTGCGGACCATTTCCCACAGCGATGTTGCCCAGGGCGATCACCTGCGAGGCACCGGCTACAAGGTTCCCGTTCCATGTGTTGGTCGTATTGGCACCTCCGTCCAGATCATAGTTGTACACTACCGATGTCAAAGGCGTGGTGCCCGTGTTCTTGATCGTGATGCTTGGCGAGATCTGGCCTACGTTGCAGTAGGCGTCATCAATACCAGTGATGGCGTTCAAAGAAGCGTCCAATCCCAATGGTGTGCTGTTCGGTCCCCAACCATCGAGGGTTGTGGCACAGGTACCAAGCCATGTATCGAGCAGGGGATAGCTCACGTTCATGCGACCGAAGTAGTCGTTCACATTGTTGCTGCAATTCGCTTCGCCACCGTACAATTGACCGATCAGTCGATGGTCCTGGTTCCACAAACCGCTGCCACTGCTTCCGGGTTCCGTTGTGCCATCATCCCAAGCCAGGATGCGCCAGCATTGCGCTCCTCCGAACGAACCCTGTGTAGCTGCATTGTTGTCGAAACTGATCTTTTTGATGTCGCCACTTGGATGATGGATACATGTCTGGCTGGAAGGTGTTGTTCCTGTTGCGTCCCAACCAGCGTAGTAAACATCGTAGTTCGCCGGAGGTGTCGTGTTCAGTTCCAAAAGCGCCACGTCGCTACCGGCACTGTTGGCCAGGAGGCTACTTCCTGCCACTGTCTGGTTCGTAGGTCCGTTGGAATTGGTTCCACAGACGGGGCTTTCCCAATTGAAACGGAACGTCCACGTACCCACGTTGCTGCCGCTGGTGCAATGGTTCGCCGTCAGGAAGTACGGGGTGCCATCGTTCGCGCAGTTGTTGATCAGGCTGCCCGTGCAAATACCGCTTCCGCCAACGGTGATCATGGCCACCGATGCGATCTCATCCCGCCAGTCATCACCCACTGGGCAGATCACGTTGTTGTTGCAGGAACCGCTGTCGCCAAGTCCTTTCGAGAGGCCCAATACATCGCGGTAAGCGTGGGTTACCTGAGAGATCCGCAATTGGCCTTGATCGGCGATGGTCGCCGGGGCCTCAAATTCCACCGTGATCAGATCACCAGCGAGCTGTGAAACACCCATTTCAAACGCCCCGCCTGAGCTTGCCTGTGTGAATGCACCAAGCTGATCTCCCGCTGTGTTGTAAACAAAAACACGCGCTCCTTCCGGAACTACATATTCACTGAAAACAAAATTGATGCTGATGGATTGAGGACAATGAAGTCGTAAGCGCCAAAGCCGCGTTCCATCAGCCAGTTCGTTCCAAGTGCCACTGTTCGCCATGGTGAGATCGACCTCATGATTGAAACCGAAGCGGTATGGGCCTTTCACTCCCTGGGCCGCGCGATCCGCATCCTCGGCCATCAACGCTTGCACATCCACCGCAGGAAGATCGATCTTCTGCGCTTTCGGCAGGCCAAGTTTTTCAGCTTTCAGACCTATCGGGTTTCCCCCGAAGCTTATTTGGGCGGAAAGCGATATCGAGCATAGGAGCGCTGTGCTGAGAGCGATGGAATGTATTGGTGTGTTCATCTTGAGAAGTTGACGAATAGTGAACGCGTAATTGGCTTACTTGTTCCAAAGACGCAAGGCCGTGGGTGAAAGGCTCATTTTTGAAGCCGGTCCGAATGTAGCGGGGCGAACCGTTCAGGACATTGAAGCAATATTAATAGACACGCCAGGATCCAGTTGAACGAGGAAGCCCGCCAAGGCAATTGAACCGGCGGGCTTCCTGAAAGGTGGATGAGATGGTTTATCTCTTCAGCAACAATGGTTTCGCTACGAGTTGATCGCCGATCCTCAAACGAAGGATGTAACTGCCTTCAGCCGATCCAGGGAGACGTATGCTTTGGTCCACATTTGTTCCGTTGAG
>JANNYL010000485.1:0-9978 GCA_031410075.1 Flavobacteriales bacterium | reverse complement strand
TGCCCCGAACGACTGGCTCTCTTTCCAGAACACCACGCAAAGATCCGGTCTTCCTCCCGGAAGCTTGTGTTTCAGCATGTCTCCGCAAGCTGGTTCGGATTTCATCAAGTATATCGGACCCGCCGGTGACCCCACCTTCATTATCCCGCGTACTCCTCGCCAATGGATCGTTGATATCGACGACAACTCTAGGTGGACCAATTACTCCTCATGTGCACTTTACAACGCAAGCATACCGAATTATGCTGGTGGGGGCATCGTCTTTCCGGTCACCTTGGTTGCGCCCGTAGCAGGTCGCTGGACCGGTGCCAAAACAACCGATTGGTTCGACTGCAAGAATTGGGATGATGCGAACGTGCCTACGTCCGCGACGCCAGTAACAGTTAATCCGATCTACGGCTATGGAGCAAATTTGGCTTGTGTTGTTGGTAACACAACGGCCATTATCCCCCAGCCGCTTACAGCGAACTGTGCGAGCCTAACGATCACAACAGGTGGCGCTCCCAAGAACCTGACCATTGATAATGGAAAGACCCTTCAAGTAGTCGGTACAACAAGCGTTTCTGCCACGGCTGGGGCAGTAGGCTCCGTGTTGCTCACCGTATTGAACGGAAACTTCACCACGACCAACCTTTCGATGGCCGGCATAGCTGGCGCACCTGCCAGGCAGGGCAAATTCGTAAATGAGTTCGCGCTGAACTCGGTGACGGTGAGTGGCAATATCGTCATCAATGCGTTCGGTGGCTTGGACTTGCAAGCGGGCGGTATCGGCGGTATTGTTCAACTGGCCGGCAACTATACCAACAACCAGGATGCGGTTGCCTTCGAAGACCTGGGATCCACGATGATCTTCAATGGTGCGGGTGCTCAGTCCATCAACACAACTGGCTTCACGGAAGATTTCGGGAACATCACGTTGACCAAACCAGCCAACGACCTTACGCTGAATTCGCCGATCAATTTGCGTGGAACGATTGCCATGACGACCGGTCGCTTGATGACGACGAGTACGAACATTCTCACCCTGTTGAACGGCGCCAATGTCAGTGGTGCTTCTGATAACAGCTTCGTTCATGGTCCCATGATCAATATTGGGCCGGATATTCCCTTCGTGCAGTTCCCGGTAGGGAAAGGCACACGCATCCACCCGATCTCGGTTTCCAATTTGACGATGGGACCTACGGACGCGTTCATCTCGGAATATTTCAGTGGCGACCCGAGCTTTGCGATCGGTGTGCCCTTCGAAACTCCCCCTTTGGACCACATCAGCGCTTGCGAATATTGGCGGTTGGACCAATTCACGGGGACACCTGTAGGGAAAGTGACGTTGAGTTGGAAGGCGCCTACGAGTTGCGGTGTTACCAGTTTACCCGATCTGCGTGTGGCCAAATGGGATGGCGCCATGTGGCGCGATCGCGGTGGTGTAGCAGTAGGCACGGTGTTATTAGGTACGATCCCCACAAGTGCCCCACAGGAATTGGTATTCACACCCGGATGGTGGACGCTGGCTTCTATCAGTGCGGCCAATCCATTGCCCATCGAGCTTCTTTCCTTCACAGCTCGCCCAGAAGGTCGAACAGTTCGTTTGGATTGGGTTACGGCAACCGAGACCGACAACGACTATTTCACTGTAGAGCGAAGCAAGAACGGTTCGGATTTCGAAGAGGTATTGCGCAGACAAGGAGCTGGAACCAGTGTCAACTCCATTTCCTACACGGATCTGGATCCATGGCCGCTCGGTGGCGTTAGCTACTACCGGCTGCGCCAAACGGACTTCAATAACACAACCACCACCAGCGTTCTGGTATCTGTGCGCATGCCCACTGAAGGCGGGAATGGCCTGGCCTTGGTGAACTCCAGTGAAGAGGTGATCGCGATCCATGACTTCGCCACCGGCAGCTTGATCCATGTGATGGACATGACAGGGCGCATGGTATGGCAAGGTCGCGTGGAAACGGAAGGACGCAGCACTATTCCTACAAGGAACCTGCCTGTGGGCGCTTATCTCATAAGAGTGAGCGACGATAGCCGGATCGAAAGCGCGCCGTTCGTCAAGTAGAAGTGCCTTCGGACAGGTCGAGCGAATCGGTTCATTGCTCTATCCTTCTATCACTGAGAACCGCGGATCGAGAGGGTCCAAGGTCTTTAGCAAACGATCGAAAAAGGCCGGGCCTTCGGCAGCATACCATGGCATAAAGTTGTCGCGGCGTTCCTGCAAGCCGTCCGGGAACAGTGTTGCAAGCACCTCCCCCAGTTGGCGCATTGCATCCGCCTGTTGCCGCTTGGCCGCACGCAACAATTGTTGTTCGATCTTGTCCAATCCTTTCGACGCGCTTGCTGCCTTTGCACCCACCGAGGCCTCCAATGAAGGGTCGGCTGATCTCGCACGTGTAGCCAAATCCTTGTAGAATTGCGATTGAACGGAGCGCTCGTCGTTCAGTGATGTGCTGAATGAAGCTCTTTCCAGAGCCACACGTTTCTCCAGCTGCACTTTCGAGGTGAAAAGGTCAGCCACCTCCAGACCAAGGGAACTTACCCGCGCAGCCTGCTTTTCAGATAGGAAGGCAGCGGAGGTCCGCAATAGCAGCGCAGGCATTGGAACTTGAAGCGCTTGGAAAAGCCACCGAAGTTGCAGCCAATAGGCCAATTCACCACCACCGCCGACGTACGCGATGTTCGGCAATACGGTCTCTTGATAGACAGGTCGCAACAGCACGTTCGGTGAGAATTGCTGTGGTCGCAATTGCAGCTCGATCACCAATTTGTCCAACGTGAATACAGGCCCGCCATCCAGCACCTTGTACTGGTCGCCGTCCCGCTCGATGCGAGAGCGATGCCCTGGTCGTAAGTGGAACAAATTGATGTCGCGAACGTGGGCCTGCAGCGCATAATGAGGTTCCAACTTTTCATTGGCATAGCGCACTGACCTGGCCGCAACCTCGTTCAACAATTCCTCCTGCATGATCGGTGCGAAAGCCCGCTTGAGAGCAGGGTCATCACCATCAACCACCACCACTCCGAATCGCCCGAAAAGCGCGTTCACAAAATGGCGCGTTGCCTCCGCCAATGTTCGTTCTTCCTGGTATGCGGATCGCAGGATCGATCGAAGTTCTTCTGCATGTGGTCCAGAACCGAGCAACGGATCCAATTCAGCCAGAAGCGCTTCGATCCCTTTCAACTTCATTCGCCCAACAGCCCCGCCAGCAGAGCCAGGCCAACTCAATTTTGTTCCAGCGACCCAAACGTGATCGATCTCATCTCGGTCATGGTCCTCGGTGGCCATCCAGAACACAGGTACCACTGTCCTTTGGGCGGTGCTCAATTCCGCTGCGAGGCGCACCGTGTTCAGGATCTTGAAGGGTACGTACAACGGGCCGGTGAACAGGCAAAGCTGATGTCCGGTGGTAACGGTGAATGTCCCCTCGTTCCGCAATGCGTCGAGGTTCTTGCGCACGGCCGGGGGCACTTCAACCCCAGAGTAGCCTTGGTCGATGGCCGTACACAAGGTTGCACGCATGCCGGAATCGAACTGCCGCGAGCTCAAGGCATCCTCCAACCCCTTATTATCCGGAGTTCGTGTATAGAACTCCCGTAATGCCCGTGATCCTTCGATATAGTCGCAGACGATGGGTGCGAAACGCCCTGTAGCTCGATAAGTAACGTGGTGCGTTGGCATATGCGGCGAAGGTAGCGGGCGGTTCGTGGGCAGTGATCCGTTGAAATGGATCCCTTTTCTTCACGCAATGGGATCGCACCTTCGCCATCCTTGGTTCAACTATTGGCAGATGATCGCGACCATCCCACCCCGCCGAAGAGTTCGCTGGATGCCTGAGCCCTTTGTGCCGGACCGCCCGGTTCGGAAAGTGAGCTGGTTGGAATTGTTCCATGATCTGGTATACGCCGCCACGATCGCGCAGGTCACGCACGCATTGACCCATGGCGATCCCATTCATCAGCTAGGAACTTTTTTACTCGTTTCACCCTGGTGATCTGGTCGTGGATGAATGGGACGTATTACTATGACCTGCACGGGAACCCATACTTATGGACCAGAATTTTCACTCTAGCGCAGATGCTCACCACGGTTGCAATGGCCGTTACCGTTAGTGGTGTGTTCGAAGGCAACCACATTCCCTTCGCGATCGCCTTCGGCAGCATGCAAGCTTTGATCACCTTCTTGTGGTGGACCACCGGTTGGTTCGATACTGATCATCTCCCTCTTTCCAAACCCCATAGCGGAACCTATGCTGTTGCGCTGGCCTGTATCGTTGCTTCTGTGTTTTTTCCCCTTCATATCGCACTCGCCCTGTGGTGTGTCGCTATTGCCTTGGACTTTGGTGTTGAGCTGATCATCTTCAAGCGTTTCGAAAAGAACATGGCGCTGAAGCAATGGACCTTCAAACCCTCCGCGTCCATTGTGGAACGTTTCGGCTTGTTCACCATGATCCTGCTGGGCGAATCGGTATTCGGCATAGTGAACGGGATGTTGGCGGAAGACCTCACTTCATTCAGAACCTGGCTGATGCTGGCAGGCTGCATGCTGATCGCATTCCTGCTATAGTGGTTGTACTTCGAACTGCTTGGAGACCGCCGAACCAAACCGGGATTCAGGAACTACATGCTGTTGAACCTGGTCCACCTGCCGGCCTTCGCAGCTTTTGCCTTGGCCGGCCCCTGCATGGCACTGCTCATCAAAGGCGCAGGCACTGAATGTGGAACGGTACATGTGCTATTCAGCGCCGCCGTGGCTGTGGCGTTGGGCAGTATTGTCGCGCTTTCCATGATACTCGCCAAGGAGAACGACAGGGAAGAAAAAGCAAGGGTGAAAAGCAACCGCTGGATATTGGCGGCGATCCTCATGGTGCTGATCTCACCCTGGTTACTTCGTGCTTACGGAACCCCTGCCTTCCTGCTGGCTCATGTGGTCCTGCTCCTGGCGTTGGTGGTGCAAGGCACATTGAGCGGTGCCTACGAGAAATTATTGGAACCCGCTGAAGGGAGCGGAAACCCGACCGATCGAACAGCACTTTGAGTCTGGACCAGACCGGCACTCCTACCCTTTCATCGCCCCAGCCAACCACGCATTGAAGGGCCGCATGGCCGCATAATGCTCGATCAGCACATCCATGAGTTTCGGATCGCTCACGAGTTTCGCAGGCATGTCCTTGCCAACATAGAATTGCTTGTTGGCAATGAGTGGTTCCTTGGCAAAGTGCGCTTTGAACGCTTGCGGTAGCACCTTGTTCGCATCGCCCTTTACCTCACCAAGCAGAGTTTTGAAGGTCTTTGCCTCGATCACCTTTCTTAATGCTTTTCCGTCCCGTAGGATCGTCGTTCGGATACGCTCCAACTGGTCTTTATCCGGTTGATACGCACCGCCGAAAAACCGCACATTCTCCGGACCCAGTTCGAAATAGAGGCCCGGCGTTGCGTGGTCTTTCCGGCCTTCGGGTGAGATCACCGCGGAGGTATTCAGCTTGTATGGCGTTTTGTCTTTGCTGAAACGGATATCGCGATTGATCCGGAAAATGGCTTCCTTCGGCTCACAGGCGATCGACTTGTCGAGCTTTCCGATCCGCTTGATCGCATCGGCCACGAACACCTCGAAAGGTCGTTTCACCACCAGCTCATACCGTTTGCGGTTGGCATCGAACCACTCCTTATTGTTGTTCTTTGCGAGGTCTTTGAAGAAGCGATTGAAGTCGTCGGTGAAGTAGGCCATGGATACATACATTGGTGCTCCGCGAAAATGGTCATGAACAAGCGTTCCCCCAACAAACCGCTCGAATTGTTCGGCCCGATGTACGTGGCCTCCGTGAACAGCCCGATCGGCAAAGTCTACATTGAATGCGATGGCGAACGCATCAAGCGCGTGTCGTTCAACACCATGGGCAGGGGCAAAGGCGGCAAGCAACCGAAGGCATTGAAGGAAGCGGCCACGCAGATCGAAGCGTACTTCGCCGGGCGCAGAAAGAAGTTCGATCTGCCGCTTTTTCAAGTGGGTTCACCCTACCGTAAAAAATTATGGACGCGCTTGGAGAAGATCGCCTTCGGCAAGGCGCTTACCTACGAGCAGCTTGCCGATAACGTGGGCGGTAGTGCGCGCTCCTGTGGCTCTGCCTGCGGGGATAACCCCTTGTTGATCATCGTTCCGTGCCATCGTGTGCTTGGCAAGAACGGACTGCTTACCGGTTATGCAGGTGAACTGTGGCGGAAGAAGTGGTTGCTACAGCACGAAGGGGTGCTTCAGAAGGAACTGTTTGAATAATTGCCAACTCCAAACACACACTTTGAGACGCCTTGACTTGATGACATTGGGCGAGTGTGTGCTTGGTGCAATAGATTCCCTGCAAAAGGACTCATGACCATGATTGGAGAAGCGATTCGGAAAGCAGGGAGTAAATTCTTTGCTCGAAGACGAGTACAAATAATAATCTTTTGAAGAATCTGATGTGCATGGTGTTTGTGAAAGGAAGGTGGCTTATCCTTCTGGTCTTTTTCTTCATAAGATTAGAGGTTCACCCACATTCAATTCCTGCCTTACATAGTTTTCAGGTTGAATTATCAAAATCTGATTGGTTTGACACACTCCAGGATAGTCTCAAACTGGAGGACCACATATTATTGAAACGTTTTAATATACCGGATAATGCACCAGACTGGTTCGGGACTGTTGCTGTTGATGATCGAACGGGTGATACCATTGCGAAGTTTTACAAGTGGTACGACCCATACTACAAAAATATTTATGCCCTATGTGTAATGGATTCCGTTTTGATAATATCAAATAAATTCAATTCAATCGCTCTTTTCACCTGTGCTTCACCATTAGTAATGTATGCAAGATCCATCGAGGATATTTCGATTCTGAATATTGTTTTCTGGAAGGCTGAGGATGGCATAACTTCATATAATTACGGCTTCCTCGATGAAGGTTCCGGAGTAGTGCGATTTCCTGTCGACTCCACGTGCTATCTAGCTGTGACTATGATATATGGCAATAAGATTGGATACTCTATGTTCGTTAAGGCCGATTCGAACGGGGTACCGCGTATCGAGAATCTCGTGTTCGAAGATGATAGCACAGGTACTGTCCTGAAATATTCATTGACCCAAACGGATGATACTTATCGCGTAAGTGACATATATAATGGATGTTGTGAATATCTATTTGATGATAAAGGAAGAATTGAGCCTGACGGATTGCTAAAATCGAATAGAACATGTGTATGTCGCTATAAACATTCAACGATTTTTGGAATCCGTCGCAAATTTCCAGTTCGCAGCATAACCGCTCTTACGAACTCGATCTTTCCGGTGGAATATACAGCAATAAAATCTTATGATTATCAGATACCGGTCCTTTTGGGTTCCATATCAATTCCATATCCAAAACCCCCGTTGTAGCTCAGGTGCAAGCTGTTGTCGCTTAGCTGTCTTTGTGCGTTGACCCCTGCGCGCGCCGAGTGACATTGGAGACCTGTCTATCCAACAAATTCGGCTGTGGTACTTTTCCGCCGTGGCCGCACTAAAACTTGCCGAGCGCGTTGTTGAGCGCATGTATTCCAATGATCCGTTCAGTATCTGGTTAGGTATCGAACGGGTTGAGGTGCTACCGGGTCGTTGTGTGCTGCGCATGACCGTGCGCACCGAAATGCTGAATGGTTTCGCGATCGCACATGGCGGTATCACGTATTCGTTGGCCGATAGCTGTTTGGCCTTTGCCAGCAATTCTTACGGCATACAAGCGGTAAGCGTGGAAACGTCCATTTCCCACACCAAACCTGTGAAAGCGGGCGACATCCTTGCGGCGACCGCCGAAGAGAAAAGCCTTTCGCGAAGCATCGGGGTGTACTACGTAACTGTCACGAACCAACTGGACGAGCCGGTGGCGCTTTTCAAAGGCACCGTATTCCGTACCGGCAAACCCTGGTTCCCGGACGAACCACTTCCCACGAACACATGAACGACGCTTTCATCATAGACGCCATCCGCACTCCGATCGGGTCTTTCGGTGGCTCATTAGCACCCGTCCGCGCGGATGATCTTGCGGCGCATGTGCTTCGGGAATTGATGGCTCGGCACCCAACTCTCGATCCGGCAGCGATCGACGATGTGATCCTGGGTTGCTCGAATCAGGCTGGTGAGGACAATCGCAACGTGGCGCGCATGGCGTTGTTGCTCGCTGGTTTTCCGGTTTCCGTGCCAGGAGAAACCGTTAACCGGCTCTGCGCATCAGGTATGGGAGCGGTCGTGAACGCGGGTAGAGCCATAGCTGCTGGGCATGGCGATGTGTTCATTGCGGGTGGTGTGGAGAATATGACGCGCGGGCCTTGGGTGATCGGCAAGACCAGCACGCCTTATGGTCGTGATGCGCAGATGTTCGACAGCAGCTTCGGCTGGCGCTTCATCAACCCCCTGATGAAAGAGCGCTATGGCGTGGATGCCATGGGCGAAACGGCGGAGAACCTGCTGGAGTCGAATTCGATATCGCGCGAAGATCAGGATCGCTTCGCCCTTTGGAGCCATCAAAAAGCAGCATCAGCGCAGTTGAATGGCAGGTTAGCGAAAGAGATCAGCGCTGTTCCTGTTCCACAGAAGAAAGGTGATCCCGTCCTCTTCGCGCAAGACGAATTCGTGAAGCCCAAAACCACCTTGGAGATCCTTGGTGGGTTGAAAGCAGCTTTCAAAAAAGGCGGAAGCGTGACAGCCGGCAATGCGAGTGGATTGAACGATGGTGCTGCGGCGGTGCTTGTAGCTAGCGAAGCGGGCATCAAGCAACACGGATTGAAGCCGCTTGCCCGCTTGGTTTCCAGTGCAGTGGTGGGTGTAGAACCACGCATTATGGGCATTGGGCCGGTGAATGCGACCAAGCTTGCTCTGAAACGCGCCGGACTCACCTTGGATCAGATGGACATCATCGAACTCAACGAAGCATTCGCGGCCCAGGTCCTCAGTTGCACCCGCAGCTTGGGTATTGCTGATAATGATCCACGGATCAACCCGAACGGCGGGGCCATTTCCTTGGGACATCCGTTAGGTATGAGTGGTGCCCGGTTGCTGCAAACCGCCGCGATCGAACTGCAAGAGCGGAACAAACGCTACGCCTTGTGTACCATGTGTATAGGCGTTGGGCAGGGCTATGCGACGATCATCGAGCGCGCCTGAGAGCCTGTTTATGATCTCTTCTAATGCGGTCTCCGGCCTCTTTTCCGCCGATGCTTTACCGGAAAATGTTCCCGTAGACACCGCTACGCGAAAATTTTCCGGCTTCGCCTCGTCAAAAAATAGTCTCGGAGCCCATCATTCAAAAAATCATAAACAGGCTCTGAGCCGCAACGTTCGGCATGATGATCGCCTTGGGCGGATCAGGGTGTCGCCTATTTTCACGCCCCCTTACCTCATGATGAACGTTACCCTCCCCTCTCTTCGCACGCTCGTTCTGGGCGTTGTTTCGCTCGGAAGCCTTGCCTTGGTTGCCCAAGAGAGCAAGGTGCGGTGGAAAGTGAGCACCAATTTCGACGCTCCGCCAGACGAAGGCACGTCTTACGCCAAAGTTGTAAAAGGTGATGGAGGTTGCTTCGTGGGCCTGCGGGTCAAGGGCAATAGCACGGTGTTGGGGGGGCTGAACCAGGTTGATATCGACCGCACACTGGAGGCATTTGCATTTGAAGGCCTTACCAAGATCAAATTCGACAAAACCAAGATCCTGTGGGGCGAAGGGCCCGTGACCGTGGAAACGATCGAACGCTTTGCGAGCCAGTTCCGGGTGTTCGCCACCAAGGCCGATCCCGAGCGCGCCAAGTTGCTTCTGATCCAACAAGTGCTCAGTCCACGCAGCCTCACTGGCAAGGGCGCCCAACTGCTCGCTGAGATCCCCTTCGACCGCCTCGGAAAAGGTGCGGACTATTTCAAACCGAACGTGATCACAGGCTTCACCAGCACGGTGGGTGTGGACAGTACCAAATTGCTGATCGG
>JANNYL010000484.1:0-13098 GCA_031410075.1 Flavobacteriales bacterium | reverse complement strand
TACTTCTTTCAGCATAGCACTTCTAAAGCGCGGCAACAACTACCGAACAGCGGTGCGAACATAGAAGTGATGATCAGGGCTTTGGGGCTCGTGATCGGGCGGGAATGAACAACGGCTGGTTCAAGCGCCTGTCAGCGCCGTCCTCAAGGCCGTACCCCCGGGAATATCCTTCGGTTCGGCTCCGCTCCGGAACAGTCGCATCCCCGCGCCCTCCACGGACATCAGGTCATCGTTGATGTTCAACAAGGAACCCTCACGGAGGCCGACAACCGCAACACGCTGATTGATCGCGAGAAATTCCGCGATACGCTGGTCGCGACTTTCACCGCCGTGGCCTTCGATCTTCGCTTCTGTGTAATGTGCGTTGATCTGGAATTGCACCAAGCCCATGGCGCGGAGCGTCGGTACTTCGGTGATGGGCATATCATTGGTGGTCATGATCGTAGGGCAGGCCACATTGCTGCCAGCGCTCCAACCGATGTATGGCGTACCCGCCAACACACGAACACGAATGGCACGCAGCAGCTCGGTGCTGTAAAGTGTGCGCAACAACTGGAACGTGTTGCCGCCACCCACGGCAATGGCATCAGCGCTCATCAATGCTTTCAGCTTGTCCACTTCCGTATGCAGGCTGAAGATCTCGTGACCCATTTCGGCGAAGGCACCTTGTGTGATGCGGGCATACTCATCCATGCTGAACGACACCGCGGCGAATGGTACGAAGGCGATCTTCAGTCTTTTCTCTCCCAGAAAGTTCGTGATGTGTTCGCGTGGCCAACCGAGAAAGGGTTCACCGGGTAACGTGGAGTTCGAGAGCAGGAGCAGGCGCATGGGTGGAACTGGCTATGAGGGCCAAATTAGGAAGGCAGGCGTCCATATGAACATGTGCTCATGTGAACATATGGACATGATCCGGATCGTTCGAGATGTGGACAAGCAGTCAACTGAACTATCCGGTTTGGATGAGTGCAGGCGGGCTTGCCCCAATTTCCTCGAGGGCTTCGGTTGACTTTCAAAGGCCGTGGAAAAGATCAGAAGTGCGTAAGTGTCCCCGTGACCACCAGGCGGATCGTTTCCGGTTCTCCGTTCGTGAAGATCGTTACGCCTTTCCGCAAGGGGCCTTCGGGCCCGCGCCCATTGAATTCCACGATCACTTCCATTGATGCACCCGGAAGTATCGGGGTATCGGGGAGGTCGTTGATCACGGTGCAATCACAGTCAGGCCGCATGCTGACCAACGTCAGTGGTTCCTGGCTCGTATTCTTCACTTCGAACGGGATCTTACGGCCTTGCAATTGGGGCAAGGTTCCGATGTCCTTCACCAGTTCTATTCCGGTGTTTTCCGCTGGCGCTGATGATGCCAGAAGAACTTGTTCGATCTCGATCCGGCGTTCCATCGACGCTGCAACGCTGTATACAGACCCCTTCAGATCCTCTAGCTGATCGCTCACCCCCGTGGCGCTCTGGTCCTCACCGAACGGCGACTTGCCGATACTCAGTGCGCGGGAGTCCAGGTAGGGCAGGAGCACCCCTCCATCCACAGTTCGCAAGTAGTTCACCATACTGCTGATCCTGCGGAGCGATAGGTTGGCATTGTAGTCGCTCTTCGCGAGTGGGCTAGCGAATCCGCGTACTCTCAATTCGATCCGCTGTCCTTCTTTCAGCGCCTGTTTCAATAACACGATGAATTCGTTCAGCTGCTCGAACCCGAAGTCGACGCGGCTAGCGAAGAAATCGTCGATCGCTTCCATGCCATCGGAGTTACCGCCCCATGCTTTGTGATAGTCAGGTACCAGATTTTTGTAGGACCGGTAAGTCTGCTCGTAGGTGAGTTTGGTGAGCGTGTCCTGCGTTCGCGGATTGGGTTCGTCGTTGTGGAAGTAGAGGCGTATCGGCAACTTCCCCCGCAACGATGTGATATGGCGCTCGGCCACAGTTTGCGGTTCTTGCGGCGGAATTATCACGATAGGGCGCTTGCTGCTCGGGTAGTTGTAACGATAGATGTCGTTACAGCACGTGGCGCCTTTTTTCGCTAACGATCCGATACGATTACTGGTGAACCAACCACTGCCAGTGGCTGCATCATAGGTGGCGTATAGATCATTGGTGGGGCTGTTCATCGGAAGGCCTGCGTTCAGAGGCTGTCCGGGTTTTTCGTTCGATAGGTCCACGCGGAAAATGTCGAAAGCACCGTAGCCCGCAAGGTGATCGGAACTGAACCAGAGGGTTCGGGACGATGCATCGAACCACGGAGTGCATTCGTTGCCTGGCGAATCCAGTTCGATCGCCACAGGACGAATGTTGCTTGCTGTTGATCCATCAAGATCCGCGCAGCGCAAGTTCATATCGCCGTTATGAGCATGGTCCTGCCATGTGAAGAAAAGGGTTTGTTCGCCATTCCATTCTGCCACCATGGGCTGCGTATAGTTCTGGCCCTGATCACCTGCCAATAGCGAAGGCGACGCCCCGACTATTGAGCGATCGAGAGCATACAAAGCGAACGAACCACGCCCATCGTCGCGAGCGAAATAGAACCATCGACCATCTCTTGACCACGCACTGTTGGCGTTGTTATGCGCATCATTGATCTGTTCAGGGAGACCGGTCACCGGCGACCACGTGGCCTCCATGTTGCGGGTCGTGAACACCCGAGCGTGATAGTTCACCGTGTCGGTCACCTCTTCATCATCGTTCAGCTCACCGCGCAGTGAGGTGAAATACAATAAGCTATCGGGTCCTGTGCGCGGAGCGAATTCACTGTCGAAAGAATTCACTGGTTCTGGCAGATGTTCAACCAGCACACTATCGATCACCATGTTCGTTTTGGCCATCCGTATCCCTTCCAACGCGTTCTCGGCACGCTGTGCAACTACACTTGTTTTGTCCTTCTCCTTCTGCTTCACTTTCAGCCACGTTTTCTGGGCTGCATCGTACTGGCCACTGCACAATTGCATTTCGCCCAACCACCGCAATGCTTGCGGGTGTGCACGTCCCAGGTCCTTGCGTTGCACCTTCTCAAAAGCTTCGGCAGCTTGTGGGTATTGGTTGCTCAGGCGACACGCTTCGGCATATTTCCATTGAAGCTCCAGGCTATTCCCTTCCTGCTCCATGGCTTCCGCATAGAACCGCGATGCACCGTAGTGATCGTTCGTGCGTATCGCATTATCGCCCCAAATAATGAACTGCCCCGCACTCTGAGCTACTGCCAGCAATGTGAAGCATGATCCGAGTACAGCTAGAACGGTCCGGGCCATTCGCATCTTTCTGTGGATCAAGTGATCGCTCATCGGATCACAATTGCGTTGGGCAGGCTTTGAAACGCGCAGGAACGACAGGTTTCTTTCGGAACACGCGCACCGCCGTCAGTTCGAGGCCACCCTTGTTCCGGCTCGCCGGTACCAGTCCGCTCAAGTTGATATCGTAGCTGATCCCTAATGTCCAATCGTCGTACTCGCTTCCTACGAACAGGTAGCCCGCATCGCGCGCTCGCCAGAAAAGCCCGGCTTGCAGCGTGCGAAGCATCGTATAACGGTCCAGCATGATGTACCGCACCGTACCACCGATATCGAACTCGCGGAATTTTCCTTGTGTCATGAATTGCGCCATGGGCTGCACATCGAGTTTCTCGCTCACCGGAAATCGGGTGATAACATGCAACGCGCTTCGAAGATCGAGTGGGGAGTTCTCCCCGTTGAACGAAACATCCGGGGCGGTGATATTGAACAACGCGAAGCCAGCCTGCACCAGCTCTCTCTCGGCCGTGGACCCCGCTTTCACTGGTGCGTAACGATAGATCGCTCCCGCGTGAAGATCGGGGTGGGTAAGACCATTGCGCTGAAAGAGCTCATTGTTGGCCAATGATGGATCGAAATAGAATCCGTTGTACTGTGCGTCGAACCGTAAGGCGCTGTAGTCGATGCTGATCGTTGTGAATCCGAACTGCAATCCTCCGGTGATGGTCTCGCCTTTGGCGGCGTTCAACTTCTTCGTCCAACTCGCTCCAAGGCTCAGGTGGAAGGTGTTCAATCGAGAGTCACCTGCCCGATCATTGTACAACCACGCCCCTGCACCGAGACCCCGCACACCAACGAAGTTGGCGGCATCTCCACCCAGACCGAAAGTTCGATAGGGGGTGGTTACGCTGCGCCACTGTTGCCTAAAGACGCCACCTGCCCGATACTCCCCATTGAAGAGCCCGATGCTCGCAGGGCTCGTTGCATAAGGCGTATTGAAGAATTGGGAGAAGTGAATGTCCTGGGATCGCAGAGTTGAGGTGCAGATCGCAGCGATGAGACACAGGGCAATGGGTACATGATAGCGCAGCGGCTGAGCCGTTACCCTGGATTCAGAACTCTGTAGCCGAAAGCCCATCATCGGATCACGGTCACATTACCCTTCTTGAAGAACGTCTGCCCATCGCCACATGTCACTTCGAGCCAGTATACGAACACCGCTGGGTCCACGGGTTTGTCTTTGTATATCGCATCCCAACCTTCAGCTTGATCGGTGGTTTCGAAGACCAATTCGCCCCAGCGATCGAAGACCTTGAACTCCATTTTGCTGATGAACCTTCCGCGAACGAAAAGCTGATCATTGTTGCCATCTCCATTGGGGGTGAACGCATCCGGAACGAAGATGTCAGGTTCGGCACAATTCAGTTCGTAAACCGTCACGGTTACCGTGTCACTTCGTGTGCACACTCCGTCCGTTATGGTGAGGATGAACGTGGTGTTTTCGGTAACGAAGGCCGTGGGGTTGGCGATGGCAGGGTTGCTGACCTCAGCCGAGGGCGACCAGAAGTAGGACACTCCCGAGGTTGGCGTAGCGAACAGTTGCACAGTGGTTCCTGGCAGAACAATGGTCTGGTCCACGCTCGCGCCAACACTGCTTCCAAACAGTGGCGACACGATAACCGAGGAGGTGCCGTTCCAATCGCAACCCGTCGGGGATGTTACCTGAACTGTGAATTCCTGGGTCTCTGCAGGACTTGCTTGTACGGTGGTGGTGCCTTGCCCCGAATCGATGGCCTCGATCGGCGACCATATGATGGTGGATCCTGGATCGATCCCTGAAAGCGAGATGGTCGCGGTTTCATCGGCACATATCAGCACGTCCGCGGAAATGGTCGCATTCTGTAAAGAGGCGGTGACCACAACCTGATCCACGGCTACGCACGATCCAGGCGTTGTGGCTTGTACATAGTACGTTCCCGGCACCACCGGTTCAAGCAATGCGGTACTGTCAGCCGCAGA
This sequence comes from Flavobacteriales bacterium, assembly GCA_031410075.1. Lineage (GTDB taxonomy): Bacteria > Bacteroidota > Bacteroidia > Flavobacteriales_F > PHOS-HE28 > PHOS-HE28. The sequence goes on along the minus strand of JANNYL010000484.1, from coordinate 7,846 downwards.
GACATTGAGCATATCGCTGAACGAACCGTCGCTGCTCCAATGGAATTGGGATGCGCTTCCGAAGCTGTTGCACGATAGGATCAGCTGCAATGTTGGCCCACAGATCACCACGTCGTCCATGGCTTCCAGTTGTGGTGCCTCGGGGAGCACGGTTACCTGGATACTATCCATATCATCGTTGTTACAAGCGTTCGGATTGAAGGCCGAAAGCGTAACCCAATACGTTCCTGGCGCTGTGTAGATATGTGAAGGAAGCACTGCGTTCGAGGTCGCAGTGTTGTCACCGAAATCCCACAGAAAGCTGGTTCCAAGGGTGCTGTAGTTGAGGAATTGAACGGGTGCATTGGCGCACGCGATCCCGTTCGATCCCGGCTGGGCGATGACGAGCGGTGCATCGAAATCGAATTTGAAAACACCGAGGTTGCAATTGGAACTATTGTTCGTTGCAGACCAGGCCCCCGGTGTACTAGGGAAGTCGTCATGACTTCCGCACCCTGCGCAAACGGCTCCATAAACGCGGCCCCGGCGATCGAATCTGCTGGTTCCTCCATCCACATGTTCATGGCTGGTGCCGCCCCCGAAGAACGTCCCGTAAGAAATGGAACTCATGTCCACTTCGAACACCGCCAGGTAGAAGTCGTTGCCATCCGTTGTCGTCTGGAACGCACCCGGTGTTACAGCCATGCCCGAGACACCCAATGGCAAGCCAATGCCGATGTTGCTCCCCCAACCGCACACATACAGTTTGTCACAATAGTCCACCAAGAACGCGGTTGGGCTGATATCCAAGGTGCCATCGCCGACACCAAAGCGCGAACCGATGAGCAAGGCGGATAGTGTCGGGTCCAACTTTGCGATGAACTGTCCGCTCGAAGGCACGTTGTAAGGTGCATTGAGGATCAGTTCGGTTGCCGGTGCAAGTGTCTGTCCGAAGAGGAAGACATTGCCTTCCTGGTCAAGGTCGCTGAAGTAGGCTTGGTCGTAAGCGGAACTACCGTAATAGCTGCTGTTGAGAACCGCTGAACCGGTGCTATTGTACCGGATCACGAACGCATCGGCCTGTCCACCTTGGTAGGCCGTGTGGAATGCGCCAGCAGTTGTGGCCAGGTCCGTACTTGCGGTACCGCCGCAGATGATCAATTCATTATTGACGTCCAATTCACCACTAAAAGAAGCATCGGCCCCGCTACCTCCAATGAACGTGCTCCAGAGAAGATCCGTGAGCGAACCGTTCAAGCGTACGACGACTCCATCGTGACTACCTCCGCCGAAGATCGGCTGGGGCGCTCCTGGGGTAGTGGGGAAGTCATTGCTCTGGGAGCAGCTCACCAAGATCACATCGCCGTTCGGAGCGAGGAGCACTTCGCCACGCATCTCGTCGGCGTAGTTCATCTTCAGTTCCGCAGAACTGTTATGTCCATCATTCGAAGTGCCTCCCAAATAGGTGCTTCCTTGCAGCTGTCCGCCGTTGCTGGAAAGTCGCGCCACGATCATGTCGGCTCCTATCGGATAACTCACGCCAATGCCTTGCGGAGTGTAGGCCGTACCGCCGTTGAACGACGGATCATAGGCTCCGGCCGTTGTTGGGAAATTCGGTGAGCCGGTGGTGCCGAGCACAAAGACCTCATCGTTCTCGTTCACGATAAGGCTGTGGGGCAGATCATCACCGCTGCCGCCGATCATGGTACTCCAGATCAGAAAGCCACCTGTTGTGTCAAATTTCGTGATCGCTATGTCGGTGCCGGGGATGCTTCCTTGCCCATCGCCACCAGCCCAAAATGTCTGGAAAGCGCCTGTGGTGGTGGGGTATCCATTGCCGAAAGAGGAGCTTCCTCCAAAGAGAAAGCCATCGTCATCATAAGCAGCCGTGTAGCCGAAATTATCCGTTGTGGCTCCACTATAGGTGGCGAACTCGAGCGTTGGATCAATAACAAGCGGGAGATCCCGATCGAATTCACCCAAGGTGAAGGACACCTTGCCGTTTTTCAAGGAATAATGGCAATCCACCAGAATGCGTTCGCCGCGCTGCTCCTGGTATGCCAGAGGAATGTGTTCGCGAATTTCTCCGATCGAAGTGCCGATCACAAGTTGGTCATCGCGAAGTGCAATGCCATCGGTGCATTCATAAGTGAAAGCAATTGCCTTCACATCCGTCTGTGGAGCAATGAGCAGATCGTATTTCAGTCCACCATCCACAACACGCAGACGCAGATCGACCCCAGGATAGAGCGATCGCTGAAGGACAGCTTGAAAAGCATGCGCTCCGCTCACCCACTTCGCCGGATCATTCCCTTGGAAGAAATTGTAAGAACCACGCTGCACCCCGATCCCTTCCGATCTGGAATCATTCGCGGCATTGAGGAATCGCATTCGCACAACATGATGTTTCACCGTTGGGTTTGTTGCGGGCTCTGAGGTAGCCTCATGCGCATGGCGGATGGCATTCCCTTGGAAACGGTCGATCAGCATCGAGTTGCGCTCGAACCAGATCGCAGCACCAGGAACATCAGCCTTGAAAGCAACTGAAGCCGGCCATTGCCCCCTGTTCTCCACAAATGCCAAAGGCGCTTGGGCACTTGCAAGTGTGGTGAACAGAACAACGAATAGTGAAGGAAGGGATCGGTAGAGCATCTGCGAGGAGACGCCCGAAAGCTATGAATGCGATGCCTCCGAAGTGCGCGAACTACTTGCGACGCTCGTAAGCCTGCTCGTCCTGCATCACCAAACGGAACTCCACACGCCGGTTCTGCGCGCGGCCATTAGCCTTCGCATTGTCAGCAATAGGATGGTTTTCGCCATGGCCCACAGGTACTAATCGATCGGACCCTGCACCGCCGATGGTCAGGTAGTCCATGATGCTCTGTGCTCGAAGCTGCGAGAGTTTGAAATTGGAGTCATTACTTCCCACGGCATCCGTATGCGCTTCGACAACCACTTTCAATTGCGGATGTTCCTTCATAAGGGCAAGCACTTTGTCCAATTGCGGCGCGAAGGCATCACTGAAGGTGGCTTTGCCATTGTCGAAGAGAATTGTGCTTGCGCGCACTACGCTATTGTTCAGGTCTTGGTCGTTCAGTAAGGCAAGCGCACTGAGGTCCGTGACTTTTTCCGGGTGGATCGCTACCACTTCAGCATCCAGGAAGTTGTATTCCATAACCTTCTTGTACACCTCGTACATCTCCGCAAGTGATTCAGCCTTGCCAACACTATAGGTGTACTCGCCACGCACAGCATCGTATCGTTCAAATACTGGATAGAACTTGCGGATCTCAGCGAAGCGTGTGTCGTTCAAACTGAGACGCTCTTTGCTAGCAAAGATCTCCACGCTGAACCGCACATCGCTGTTGTCCTGAACGGTCATGCTGAATTGGTCGAAGGGGAGGCTTTGGAAATTGAAATCGTGGCTTGTTCCTCCCGCGTCCATGTACCGCGAGGCAACGGGCTGATCAAGCATATCCACAAATCGTTTGATCACATTGATGCGCTTGGTCACGCAATGCGCTTCAATACGTTCAGTGCCGTTGCGGACCCCGAGCACGGCGAGTTTTACCAGGTATTCGCCAGTCTGGTTCCAATCATGTGCGATCGTGGAGCCTTCGCCAAAGTGACCATCACCAAAGTCCCAATGGTACTCTTCGGTCGTTTGGTTCGGTAGGAATGTGTGAATAGCGTCCAACACTTCATCACGGCCGGTTCGCAACGAATCGCTACAGGTGATATAGCCTTGGTGGACATCGTCGATGGCCAGTTCATATGTGGCCTCGTTGAAGAAAATGTGCCCGCTCGCATTGTCCACAAGGTTCAGTTCAACTACATATCGTCCCGGGCCTTTGTAACAATGCTGTGCACTTCCGCCCTGTTCCTTGCTGCCATCTCCGAGATTCCACTCGTAATGCAATGGCAGTTCACCGATGGTCTGTAGATCGGGTTCTTTGAACGAGTAGCAGTAGTTGTTGTCCTGCTGTTCGGCACAATCGACGAATAGAGGAACAGTGCGGCGGAATGAATAGATGCGATCGGACCCTTCGCGGTCGCTGCTGAGGAAGCCACTGCGATCCGATGCGAAAGTTGTATAGCCTATATCGTTTCCGAGCGAGTTGATGGGAGCGAGCAAGAAGGTTGCAACATTCCAATCTGACCCAGCCGTTGTCGCTTGCAGAATATCCAGTTTCCCAAGGCCACCTGAACGGTTACTGCTGAAATAGAGATTGCCATTCGAAGCAACGCTCGGAAACAGTTCATTCGCTTCGGTGTTCACCGAAGTGCCGATGTTCACCGGAATGCCCCAGCCGTCTTGTTCGATATCCGAGCGGTAGATATCGGTTCCACCTTGTCCGCCAGGCATATCACTCGCGAAGAACAGGTGTTGTCCATCCGTACTGAAGGACGGGTGCATGATGTTGTATGCTCCACTGTTGTAATCGAAGGGGACCGGAACGGTCCATTTCCCGTCGATCAGCGCGGAGAAGAAGAGGCCAAGGCGGTCATCGGTCTTGTTGCTTTTGCCTTTCGCGCTGCTTTGGTTACGCGTGAAGCAGATAGTGGTGCCGTTCATACAAAAGCTGGCGGGGCCATCGTTCAGTGGAGTAGTAAGCGCCTCACTGAAAAGGGTCGGAGTGCCAGGTTGTTTGCCGTCCCAGGTAAAGCTGTACAGATCGCTGAATGGATCACCGGTAGTGGCATCGCGATAGCTCACGATGCCATCCCGTTCGCGGAGGGAACACATAACCACGGTACTATCCACCAGAACAGGGGCATAATCCTGCCCCATTGGGGTGAGGTTTACCGGCGTTACCACGTAACTCTCCTGTGCCCAAGCGCAAACAGCGTTGAGCAAAAAGAAGGAAAGTGGGAGCGCGCGCATATGGGTCAGAAGTAGCGAGGGTCCCTTACATGTATCCGTTTGCCGAATTCATATTGCATCATCAACTCGTGGGTACCACTGTGGTAAGGTGTGATCGCTGAGAGGCCAAGGTCATAAGCGTAGCCCAGGCGCAATTGGGGCGTTGGTAATACTTCGAAGGAACCCACTACGGAATCTTTGCTGCGGTAGCTGATACCTGTCCAGATCTTATCGCGAATGATGAGATTGGCACTGAGGTCTGTTTGCACCCCACCGGCCGCTTGATAGCGGACCAGAGTGCTTGGCTTGAACTTCATTTCGCTGTTCAACTTGAAGACATACCCACCTGTGATCATGGGTTGATATTGGGCTTTATCGTTGCGGATGGTCCAAGAGTTACGTTCTGCATTGAAGCCATGGCTCAATACGAAGGGCATGGAGGCCCCGATGAAGTACGCCTTCTTGTAGTAGAAAATGCCTGTACTGAAATTGGGTTGCAACGATCCACGGGTGTCTGTAGTGAATTGTACATCGTTGCGCTCCTGCACTGCAAGGCCGCTCCAATTGGCTTGTAGCAGCGAAACACCAGCGCCGATACCGAACTGCAATTTTCCTTTTCGGAACGGAAGTCTGTACGCGATGTTGGTGAGCACTCCGGTCTGGCGACTTACCCCGATCTGATCATTTACCAGCAATAGACCAAGGGCCAGGCGAGAGCGTTTGATCGGACTGTGGATGCTGACCACTTGTGTACTCGGTGCACCTTCAAAACCTACCCATTGTTGCCGCCAGGTGAGGTTAAGCGCCATCGCATCGCGTGTTCCTGCATAGGCAGGGTTTATCAGCAGTCCGTTGAACAGGTATTGGCTGGTCAAGGGCGTGTGCTGTCCTAGCACGGAGACCGCGCAGGCAAGGGTAATGGTGAGTAGGGTCGTCCGCACTTTATCTTATCTCTTGATCACGACGAAACCGTTGTACGTCCGTTCCGGCGTTAGGTTCAACACATAGAAGTAAGTGTCATCCGGCAAGTCTTGTCCGTTGCTGCCGGAGCCTTTCCAATCATTCGCATAGCCGCTCTGGCCTACCACCTCTTGGCCCCACCGGTTGAAGACTTTCAGATCATTCCCTGGGAACGCATTGATGCCTGTTATGCGGAAGGAGTCATTCACACCATCGCCGTTCGGGCTGAAGCCTTGAGGGATGAAGATGTCGTTGACCGTGATCAGAACAGTATCTGTTGATTGAGCGCAGCCTTGTCCGAAAGTCGCGGAGAGCACGAATACGTTCTCACCCACTGCCAGGTCGACCACTTGGGTGCTGGTGTCATTCGCATTGGAGAAGATCCCATTTCCGCTGACCACACTCCACATTACGTCCAAGCCTGAGGCGGCGGCGCCATCCAATTGGGTGGCTGTGAACACGTCGATGTTCTGGTCCTCTCCTGCATCCACCCAGAGAGGTGTCCCTGGATCGTGGAAACTGATGATCACTGTATCCGAAGAGAAGCATTGGCCGTCGCCTACGGTCCACACGAATGGATAAACACCGTTATCAGCCACGGTTACTGCGCTATTGGGGTTGAGGTTGTCAGAAAGCAAACCGCCGTTTGGAGCGCTCCATGTTCCAGGTACTGTGCTGATCACTGCTTGCAACATGTAACTGAGCGCGCACACTTCGTCGTCGTCTCCAGCGAACGCGGTTGGACTTTGGTTCACCGTGATGGTGTGTTGTTCGGTCGCACTGCAACTACCTGTTCCCACAGTGTAGGTGATCACCGTAGTGCCCTGGATCATGCTGGGGTCGAATGACGCACCAACGACGCCAGCTCCGCTCCAAGTACCTCCTGTTGTGCCAGTGACGAGAGAGTCAAGGTTCATCGTTCCATTGCCGCTGCATAGGATCACAGGAGGGTTCCAAGTCGCAATTGGCAACGGAGTCACCAACATATTCACTGTGGCGGTATCATCGCCGCAAGCATTGGTTACGATCACCTGGTACGTACCGGTCGAGGCGCCGTCAACCGTGAGGCTGTTCGTGGTGCCGCTTTGGTTGAAGCCTGGTCCAGTCCACGTGAAGTAGAACGGTGCTGTCCCGGTAACGGTTGTTTCCAATTGTGCCGATCCGCCTTGGCATAGTGGTGCAATGGCAGTGAACTCACTGATGATCGGCGTGGAGCATATGTCATCGCAGCCATCGGGGATTCCATCGCTGTCGGTATCAACGTTGTCATCGAAGCCTGGACAGATATCCGCAGCGTCGCATACACCGTCGTTGTCGGAGTCGATAAAGGTGCCGATGCAATTGCAACTCGCATCGATCGCGTCATTGATCGTACAACCGATGTTGTCGTTGCAGGTAGCACCGATGGTGTCAGGACCGTTGATCGCACCCAAGCAATCGAGGTAGAACGGTGTACCGCTGCAGACACAACCAGCACCCCACACATCGTTCATGGTGGAGCCGATGTTGTCGTTGCAGGTAGCACCGATGGTGTCAGGACCGTTGATCGCACCCAAGCAATCGAGGTAGAACGGTGTACCAGCGCAAACGCAGCCTGCGCTCCATATATCGTTGTTGGTGTTGATGTTGCCGTCATCGCAGCTTGTTCCGGCCAATGCTGTTCCGTAGGGCGTACCAGCGCAGTCCTGGCAAGAACCTTCCGCCACACCGCAACCGCACACGCCGGGTGCGATCTTGTTGGGATCAGCAGGACAGCCGTCGTTGCAGTTGGCTGTACCATCGCTGTCGCTGTCGGTATCGGCCACACCGCAACCGCAGATGCCGAGCGCGATCTTGTTGGGATCGTTGGGGCAACCGTCGATCAGATCGCAAGTGCCATCACTATCGGTGTCGGGCAGCGGTGTGTGAAGGCACACGCCGAGAACCACTTCTTCCAACGTGCAGGCGTTGCCATCATCTGGGCAAGGGATGGTGGAACCCACACAGATGCATGCTCCGTTGATCACATCGCCGGTGGTGTTCACATCGCCGTCGTTGCATGCC
>JANNYL010000483.1:0-5887 GCA_031410075.1 Flavobacteriales bacterium | reverse complement strand
CGATGATCGCGTTCATCATGACCGGGCACACCCATTACTGCACCTGTACCATAAGATGCAAGCACATATTCACCAATCCAAATTGGAATTTGTTTTCCCGAAAATGGATGCACTGCATAAGCACCGGTGAACACGCCTGTAATCTTTTTTACATCCGTCATGCGATCACGCTCACTGCGATTTTTTGCATAGTGAACATATTCTTCAACAGCAGTTTTATTTTCCGGAGTGGTGATGCTGCTTACCAATTCATGCTCCGGTGCGAGAGTAATAAATGACACGCCAAAAATGGTATCGGGGCGGGTGGTGAAGACTTCAACAACTCCGGTTCCTGCACTGAGTGCAAAGCGGATCAAGGCCCCCTCGCTCCTACCGATCCAGTTGCGTTGCGCCTCCTTGATGCTCTCGCTCCAATCCAGATCGTTCAGCCCATCGAGCAGCCGTTGCGCGTAGGCGGTCATTCGCATACTCCATTGGGGCATGCGTTTGCGCTCCACGGGATGGCCGCCGCGCTCGCTTACACCATCTTTCACTTCGTCGTTGGCGAGCACAGTGCCTAACGCAGGGCACCAGTTCACCCAAGCCTCGCTCAAGTATGCCAAGCGGAACCGCAACAAGATCTGTTGCTGGTGCTTTTCACTGAAGGTGGCCCAATCCGAATGACTGAATTCCACCAACGGATCCAGTTCTTCGTTGCCGGTGATCGCCGAGCCATCGTCACCATTCCAGCCGTGCTTTTCGAATCGCTCGATCAACACACCGATCGGCCTGGCCTTGTCCTGTTCGTGATCGTACCAGCTATCGAAAAGTTGCAGGAAGATCCATTGAGTCCATTTGTAATAGCTGGGATCGCTGGTGCGCACTTCACGACTCCAATCGAAACTGAAACCGATGTTGTCCAGTTGTTCGCGGTACCGGGCGATGTTCACCTCGGTGGTCTTCGCGGGGTGCTGACCGGTCTGGATGGCGTACTGCTCGGCGGGCAACCCAAAGCTGTCGTAGCCCATGGGATGCAGCACATTGAAGCCCTTGTGGCGCTTGTAACGAGAAACGATGTCACTGGCGATGTAGCCCAACGGATGGCCAACGTGCAAGCCGGCACCACTCGGGTACGGGAACATGTCGAGCGCATAGAACTTGGGCTTGGAAGGGTCGTTCTCCACCTGGTAGGTCTTTGCGTCCTTCCAGTGCTTTCGCCACTTCTCTTCGATCCGCTTGTGCTCGTAGCCCATTTCTTTTGCTGAAGCCGCGAAAATAGGCCCGAAGCTCCCCCATGCACCGGATCTCCACAGGCGCTGTTAACGAAGAGGTGCCAGCCTCCTGTTAGCGGTCCGCAGGGCCGGATACATTCGCCCCCTGATGGGAGAAGACCGCCACTTCAAAGCACGAACGCGCAGCAGCAGCGTTGGCACGGTTATCGGCATCACGCTGGTGTTGTTCATGCTCGGCATGCTGGGCTTCATGCTGCTGAACGCACGGCAGATGGAACGGCATTTCAAAGAGAATGTGAAGGTGGATCTCTACCTGAAGCGCGACATGAAGGAAGTGGATGTAATGAAGTTCCGGAAGAAGCTCGATCTCGAAGCGTTTACGCGTGAAACACGCTATGTGACCGCAGATGAAGCTGCCGAACAATTGAAAACCGACATGGGCGAGGACTTCCTCGGGGTCTTGGGTGCGAACCCGCTCTTGCCATCCATCGAACTGAACCTGAAAGAGGAATTCGCCAGTGCCGACAGTTTGAAATGGATCGCCGAACACCTTCGGCAGGACAGCCATGTGCAGGAGGTGAAATACAACCCCATGGTGGTGGAGAACATCGACGCCAATATGGGCAAGATCCGGTGGGTGCTGCTCGGCTTCAGTGCGCTGCTATTGGTTATCGCCGTTGCCCTGATCAACAACACGATCCGCCTGGCGATCTACAGCAAGCGTTTCCTCATCCGCGCCATGCACTTGGTAGGTGCCACTGGTTGGTTCATCAAAAAACCCTTTCTCGGCCGCAGTCTATGGCAAGGGATGATCGCGGCTGTGCTGGCCATTGGGCTATTGGTAGGGGTGATCCAATTGCTCATCCATTTCCAACCCGACCTGCGCACCTTGGTTCAACCGGTTCCCTTGGCTTTGCTCCTGGCAGGTGTGGTGATCGCCGGTCTTGTCCTTTCTTTGCTGTCCACTTGGTTCGCTGTGCGCCGCTACCTTCGCATGAACACGGACGAATTGAACTGGAGCTGAACATGGCCGACGCACGCGAGAACGAACTGGCATTCACACGCACGAACTATCGGCTTTTGCTCATTGGCATCGGTATCGTGATCATCGGGTACATCCTCATGGCCGGTGGCGGCAGTGGGGATCCGAACGTGTTCGACCCGAAGGAGATCTTCAGCGCGCGCCGCATTACGGTAGCCCCGATCGTTTGTTTGATCGGCTACATGTTCGTGGTGTACGCCATTATGAAGAAGCCAGGAAGTCAGGTGTGAAGTCCGAGGTAGAAAGGCTGTAATTGTGCTTGTCTGGCACCGATTGCAATGGAACATGGACTTGGATGCTTTTGGGTGTAAAGAATCCTGGATGGATGACAACTGGAACTTTTTTCTTGGGAAAACGGAATAAAATACGCATTCTTCTATTCATATTGCTCACATTAGCGTTGTTCCCTGTGTTAAAAGATATGGTGGAAAAACAAGATAACAATGTGAGGATTGAAGGAGATTGTCGTTGCAGAATACAGAAATATTCTATTGATTCAATCACCGTATACGGGGTATGTTCGAAATCGAACATTAAGTTTCTTCCATATTTGAATAGTGCAGCGCACGATTCTATTCTCTTCGCTGTACAATATGATTTGATTCAGGATATTGTTGAACTTCCTATCGGAATGTGGGTTCAATGTGATAGAATAATGTATAACAACGACACTCTCGTATATGCTACGATAGTAGGCGATTTCGCTGCACGTCGCCTCCGAATTTATTTTCAAAAAGAGGTATGTGGCTAGTTCCAATTTAGGACATCTCTTAGTCAGGAATTACTCCGTAAATCAAATAGGTCCTTGAAAGTGTTTGATGTTCCGAACGTCCTTGGATCGGAAGGGTACACCTTCACTGTCGCTTCGACCCATCAGAGCCTATTCGCCCTACGCCTATTTCTAGTGCATTGCTCGCGGTACGAATGTCAACCTTGTTGTTCTTCTGTTTGAGTCTCTCCAAGATTGAGCTGGTCCGAAGTGTCGTTTCTTCGGGCCCATTCAAACCTTGAGATGAACATTCTGCACGCCATCATCCTCGCCGTCATCGAGGGCATCACCGAGTTCCTTCCGGTGAGCAGCACTGGGCATATGATCATCGGCAGTTCGATCATGGGCATTGCCGCCGACGATTTCGTGAAGGTGTTCACAGTAGCCATTCAATTCGGTGCGATCCTGAGCGTAGTGGTGCTGTACTGGCGGCGATTCTTCGAGAACTTGTCCGTTTACCCGATGCTGTTCGTTGGATTTATTCCGGCGGCCATTGCGGGTTTGTTGTTGAAGAGCAGCATCGACCTTTTGCTGGAGAACGTCACCGTGGTTGCGGTAACGCTCCTTCTGGGTGGCATCTTGTTCCTTTTCATCGATCGTCTTTTCCCGCATGACGGCGAAGACCGGCCTGAGCCTATCACGTGGAAGAACGCATTCTTGATCGGCTGTTTCCAAGTGATCGCGATGGTGCCCGGGGTAAGTCGAAGTGCAGCCACGATCATTGGTGGCCTTACCCAAAAACTTTCGCGCAAGCAGGCTGCCGAATTCTCATTCCTGCTCGCGGTTCCAACGATGTTCGCGGCCACGGCGAAAAGCCTGTGGGACTATATCTCTGATGGCGGCGTTTTCACCAGCGAACATTGGACGCTTTTCGGCATTGGCAACTTGGTGGCGTTCGTTGTTGCCATTATCGCCATCCGTGGGTTTGTCGGCTTCCTCACCAAACACGGGTTCGCGGCGTTCGGCTGGTACCGCATCATTCTAGGCCTTGTGCTTCTGGCATTGATCGGAGCGGGCGTGAACCTATCCATCCTCTAGCGATGGAGACTTTGGATCCAGAAGCGGGCGCCATACTGCTCGTGGACAAGCCTATCAAGTGGACAAGCTTCAACGTTGTCGCCAAGATCCGCAGCGCATTGCACAAGCTTTGCGGGCATCGGGTAAAAGTTGGGCATGCCGGCACACTGGATCCACTTGCCACCGGGCTGCTGATCATCGGTACCGGTAAAATGACGAAGGCGCTGCCCGATCTCACCGGACAGGACAAGGCCTACACCGCCACATTGCGCCTCGGCGAAACCACCGCCAGCTACGATGCGGAAACGCCCGTATTGGAAACCCGGTCATGGGAACACGTTACAGGATCGGATATCCGCGATGCGTTGAAGTCGTTCCTCGGCGACATCCAGCAAAGGCCACCGAATTTTTCAGCGAAGCGGTTCGAAGGTGAACGTGGCTACAAATTGGTGCGCTGGGGAAGGCCGGTCGAAATGCTCCACGTGGCTGTTCGTATCGATCGGCTGGAGCTGGTGGAGTTCAACGGCCCAGAACTGAAGCTGTTCGTCGCCTGCAGCAAAGGCACTTACATCCGTTCGCTCGCGCATGACATTGGCCAAGCGTTGGGCTGCGGGGCCCACCTTAGCGCGCTTCGGCGGACAAAAAGCGGCGAATTGGATATCGCCAACGCCCGCACGGTGGAAGAGTGGTCAGCCTGGCTCGACGAGTGGGCATCCACGCGACAAAGGCCTGAAGAGCAGGGCACTTAACGCTCCCTTAACGATCGACCTATCTTCGGCCCCCTTAAAACAAAAATGGGCCTGTAAGCCCGTGCTCCAACATGAAACTGACCTTCTTCAAGTTCGACGTTCCAAAAGAGCAGATCGCTCTCTACCCCACCAAAGACCGCGACGGTAGCAAACTGATGATCCTGCACCGCAAAACGGGCAAGATCGAGCACAAGAAATTCAAGGATGTCATCAACTACTTCGATGAAGGGGATACGTTCATCGTGAACGATACCAAAGTGTTCCCTGCACGCATGTGGGGCAACAAAGAGAAGACCGGAGCGAAGATCGAAGTCTTCCTGCTGCGCGAACTGAACCGCGAAAGCCTGCTGTGGGATGTGGTGGTGGACCCAGCCCGCAAGATCCGCATCGGCAACAAACTTTACTTCGGCAAGGACGACGAACTGGTCGCCGAAGTGATCGACAACACCACAAGCCGTGGTCGCACATTGCGTTTCCTGTTCGATGGCACGTACGAAGAGTTCAAGGCGACCATTACCGCCATGGGCGAAACGCCACTGCCGCATTACATCAAACGTGAGACGGAACCCAGTGACGCCGAGCGTTACCAGACCATTTACGCCAAGCACGAAGGCGCTGTAGCTGCTCCAACCGCAGGCCTGCACTTCAGCCGCGAGTTGATGAAGCGCATGGAGCTGAAAGGCATCCACTTCGCAGGCGTAACGCTGCACGTTGGCCTTGGCACCTTCCGTCCGGTGGAAGTGGAAGATCTGACGAAGCACAAGATGGACAGCGAGCAAGTGCTGATCACACAAGAGGCTTGCGATATCGTGAACAAGAGCAAAGACGCGAAAAAGCACGTTTGCTGTGTGGGCACTACCACGATGCGCGCCATCGAGAGCAGCGTGAGCACCGAGAACCACATGAAGCCCTACAACGGTTGGACGAACAAGTTCATCTTTCCGCCGTACGACTTCGGTGTGGCCGATCGCATGATCACTAACTTCCACATGCCGGAAAGCACGTTGCTCATGATGGTGGCTGCCTTCGGTGGTTACGACAATGTGATCAACGCATACAAAGTGGCCATGAAGGAGAAATATCGCTTCTACAGCTACGG
>JANNYL010000482.1:0-3084 GCA_031410075.1 Flavobacteriales bacterium | reverse complement strand
AGTGGGACAGGTGAACATCAGCGAGAGCACATACGCTCTGGTGAAGGATGAACCGAGGCTTTCGTTCACATCGCGCGGCAAAGTGCAGGCGAAGGGGAAGGGAGAGATGGAGATGTATTTTGTCGACAAGACTTGAAGCCTATCGCAGTGTTGGTTCAATGCGTGATGACTTCTGATATGCCGTGAAGTATTGTGATCGGAACGCTACATTTCAGCCATGGCGAAATACCTGCGATGCGTTCCCGTGCTCCTATGGGTGTTGCTCGCACTCGCGACCTCTGGCCAAGATGTAACATTCACAGAGAAGGAGATCAGCCTGCGCAAGATCGATGTGCGCTACCTGCGGGAAGAGAGCACCGAAGTTGCTGGCCAAGGGCTTGCTGTTCCTGGTATCGATCTGGCCGATAAGGGCGAACCTCGGCATGCTATCAGCGATGACTCGACCTATGCCTTTCGAGCACTGGTTGACACTTCGTGGCTGGAGTTGGAGGACTCGGAAGACACCATCGCAGCAGGCGCAGGAGTCCATTGGGTGCGCTATCATATTTACGCTGATAGGGAATTGAAGGACGTTCCACTCGAGCTGAACGTACAGGTCCGTAGCCCATTCACGATTTACCTCAACGGCCGTGAGTTGCTGCGGTCAACTGCACTTCCAGAGATGCGAAGTGGGGCCGTACTTCCGCTGTCGGATTCCGTTGCTTGGCTTACGGTTCCCATGTCCTTTCTGGCAGATGGCCAACCCGAAGTGTTGGCTCTTCGCATTGTTGGGGATCCGGGAATTCCTCTGAAGGCCCAAGGCCTGCGCGTTACCCTTCACGTTGCGGATACGGCTTATGCCCTGCAACGTACAACGATGCACTATGGTGTGTTCATCGGCATCAACCTCATCATTCTGTTGTTCGCGCTCGTTATCGGTTGGTCTGAAAGAGGTGAGCGTAGCTGGCTTCTTCTTGCCGCGTTGTCATTCGTATCGGTGTTGGATACGTTGTGCGAACTGGGCGAGGAAATGGGCGCGCTCGGACTGACCCAATTTGCGAAGCAAGCGCTGGGGATGCTTGATACGATCCTGACCCCGTGGCCCATGTACCTGTTGATCATGGTGCTCGGCGTGCTGCGCGGCGACCTCAGCCCAAAACGCTCAAGACTTTACACGATCGGTGTCTTGATCGTTACGGGAATTTGCACGCTGGCCGCGATCGCTGAACTATATGGGTTCAGCGACTTCAAGGACGGGGTCGAATTCACGGACCCCGCTGCATGGCTGGTCATCCCCGGGATCCTGCTCGCGATCCTGTTCGGGCTTATCGTTGCTTGGTTCGCCATCGAGGTAGTGCGCTTGGGCATTCGTCTCTGGCGCTCTGCTGGGTACGAGCGGTGGATCGGAGCAGGCGCGCTGGCCTCCAGCTTGCTCACCATTGTCCTGGGTATGTTCAGTGAATTCTCCGGATCCAGTCTCTCCGGTTCCTTTTCGGTACTGTCGGATTACTGTTCCTATGTGGCCGTTCCAGCGAGTGTCGCGATCTATCTGGCCATCCGCTCGGTGCATCATAACAAGCTTGTGACCCGGCAGCGCGATGAGTTGGACGAAGAGGTGAAAGAACGAACGGCCGAGCTACGTGCAGCGAAGGATCGATCCGATGAACTGCTCTTGAACATTCTGCCTCACGATGTGGCCGAAGAGTTGAAGGAAACCGGTGCTGCCGCGGCAAAACATTTCGATCGCGCCACGGTGTTGTTCACCGATTTCCGGGGCTTCACGCAACTCAGCGAGCAGGTTGGCCCTGCCGAACTGGTGCAAGAACTGAATGCGTGTTTCAAGGCCTTCGATGGACTGATGGAGAAGTACAGCATCGAGAAGATCAAGACCATTGGTGATGCGTACATGGCAGCGGGTGGTTTGCCTGACCCGAAACACGGCTCACCGGTGAACGTGGTGAGGGCCGCGTTGGAGATGCAGGTATTTATGGTGCAGCATCGCGCCGAACGAGAAGCCGCGGGAAAGCCCTTCTTCGAAATGCGCCTTGGTATTCACACGGGTCCTCTGATCGCCGGGATCGTAGGCGTGAAGAAGTTCCAATACGATATCTGGGGCGATACGGTGAACACAGCTAGCCGTATGGAATCTTCCGGCGAAGTGGGACAGGTGAACATCAGCGAGAGTACCTATGAACTGGTGAAGGACGAGCCGGGGCTAGCGTTCACCGCGCGCGGAAAAGTGCAGGCGAAAGGGAAGGGGGAGATGGAGATGTACTTTGTTCAAGCCCTATAATTTGCACTCTCCTATCAAGGCACTGGGGATCCGCCAAATGAACTCGACGTAGGTTTCTGAAGTTATTTTCCACTTCTCGGGTGATAAACTTCCATCTTCGGTATGAACCGCTGAATGAATAGCAGAACCATGCCTGAACAGATGGCCCCGGGCTTCCTGGAACTATTGCGCGCAGCGGATACCGCCACACTGGAAAGCCTGTACGACCAAGTGTTCCCCATGATCGCTGCGCATGTGCGGCAGAACGGCGGAAACACCGATGATGCGCGCGACGTGTTTCAAGAAGCCTTGATCGCCCTGCTCGAAAGCGCCAAGCGACCGGACTTCACGCTGACCGCATCGCCCAGCACCTACCTATTCGCGGTGAGCCGGAACCTCTGGCTGAAGCAACTGCGGAAGAACAAAGGGCTGGTGCCCTTGGACGACATGGATATGGACCATGAGCACGACGAGCTACTGTTCGAACTGGTAGCGCCGCCCACGGATGAAGAAAAGTCGCGCAGCATCCTCGAGGTCCTCACCGACAATTGCTGGCGGCTCCTCAACGCCATCTTCTTCGTGAAGGAACCCATGACCGACCTGATGGCGCGCATGGGTTGGAAGAACAAGCACACGGCGGACAACCAGAAGTACAAGTGCATCCACCAAGCGCGCAAAGCCGCGCTGCGCCAAGGGTTGAATTAATTCTTCGTGTCGTTGGGTGATAAGTGAGGGGGATCGGTATCCATGTCGGAAAAACCATCCAACATGAGACTCACACGATCCAGTATTTCGCTTGCACTGGCAGGCGCGTTCCTCACACTCACCTCGTT
>JANNYL010000481.1:0-1866 GCA_031410075.1 Flavobacteriales bacterium | reverse complement strand
GTTCCAGGTCGAGCACGAGTGACGGGGCCGCCCCTGTGGGGAACGTGTACCGGTGAACGCCACATCGTGGTGAGGCCGTCAGCTCCGCATCGATCAGCTCGTCTTGGAGATGCACCTTGTAGTAGCCCGCAGTAGCGACTTCCGTAGTATGCTGGAACGCGGATCGGTATACCGCAGGATCCGTAGACGGTGCTGTGCTCATCGGCATCAAGAGCACATCGCACAGATCGGCCACTCCCGTCCCGCTCAGGTGTGTGTGGCTGAAGCCGTAGATGATGCTATCGGAATAATGGTATCCGCCGCAGCCGTCCCAATCGTTGTAGCCATCCGTGCGAGTGTCGGGGCTCAGTTGCACTAGTCCATTGGGCACACAAGCCCCTGGGAAAGTGTGGCCATGCCCACCGGTCCCAATGAAGGGGTTCACCAGGTCCTTGGCATAATTCACCTGGGCATGAACCAATACGCCAGCAGATGAGAACAGGAGGGAAGAGCTCAGGAGGAAACCGCGCATTCGACGAAGCTAAAGGTGGAGAGAGACATCGTCCTTGAAAGACGTGCTGGAAACGAAAAAGACCCAGCCAGAAGCCAGGTCCTTTCGTGTCAATATTCTTCGTTAGAGCTTCACCGCCAGCCCTAATTGCGCCACTGATACTCCATATCCTAACTCGCCATAAACCCCGATCTTGTCCGTGAAGTAGTAGCGGGCTCCTATGAGCACTGTAAGACTCAGGCCACTGTATGAGCCCGCTGAGAAGACCTGTGTGCCTGTTGGGTAATTCGTCTCGTCCTTGAAAGACGCTGCCCGATAAGCGAGCATCACACCACCGTAGGTATCGAGTTTCTCGTTCTCGTGCCAGTCGTTATAGTGCCAAGTACCTCTGGCTCCAACGACTACATACGTCCATTTGTACGAAGTGTTGTAGCTGTTGGAGAAGAAGCTGTTGTTGAATTCGTATTTGTAGCTCTTGTAGCCGATAAATCCACCAAGCCCCCATACACCGGGACCCAGTTCACCCATGCCATGGTCAAAATGCAGAGCGATCGCCGGCGATTCGCTAACACCAGAGCCAGAAAACCCTACACCATAGCTTCCCCCGATCCCCAAACCAACACCCAACACATTCGTGCCTTCGGTGAAGGACTGGGCCTTTGAAAGGGTTGAACATAAAATGAAGGAAAGAAGTGCGGTGATTCCCGCTGATTTTGAGATCAACATGTTCGTTCGGTTATCGATTCAGGGTCAAACCTATAGAACCCAGCACAGATCGAAAACCGAATTTCACATTACTTCAACACACTCACGTGCCCATAATAGGTATGGTTGATCCGTGAAAGTGCATCACGCGTATCAAGCTTCCAGACGTAAACACCGGTCTGCACACTTGATCCATCCCAGCCCTGAGTAGGATCGGCACTTACCCATAGCTCTTGGCCCCACCGGTCGAAAACGCTCAACTGGTAGATCGCCTCGTCCTGATCTTTGATCACAGGTAACCACACGTCGTTTATACCATCTCCATCAGGGGTGAACGCATTGGGAACGTTGACCGCATAAAAGCCATCGATAACGACGGTGGCATAGGCCGTATCCGTACACGTATTCGCATTGGTTACGACCAGTCGCACCGGATATTCTCCCAAGTCTTGATCCGGAAAATGCAAGGCTGGATCTTCAACGTTGCTGTGCCCGAGGATGCCGCCTTCGCCAAAATCCCAATCCCATTCAATCACGTCGACTCTGGTCGCAACTACCTGTCGAAATTAATGCGCTACGATCGGCTTCTAGAGGCAACTAACTCGGTTTCTCACCTTAACGAATTTGTTAGTGCGTGCTGTCAAAGCTGGGAAAAGCAGATCCCGTTTGGC
>JANNYL010000480.1:0-4979 GCA_031410075.1 Flavobacteriales bacterium | reverse complement strand
GCCGGAAATTTCACGCTCTATGTGTTGGCACGCGATCGCCGCGGCGGATTTGCCATGTAAATGGTCACGTTCGAAACCGGAAAGAAAACCGACTCCTTCACCGGTGCGGTGGTAGACAAGATCACCGGAGATCCGATCAAGAACGTAGACATAACAGTTGGTGGCTCCTCAACAACAACAGATGTAACGGGGTACTTCAGAGTTGAAGCACCGCTCACCGATCGCTACGTGTTGAATATGACCAAGCGTGGCTACGCATTGCGTTCGTGTATTGTGTACGCCGATCTGAGTGGGCAACGGTGGGGTATGGTGGCCACGAAAGACACTCTCTTCGATCCAACGCGCGAGTTGGTCTTGGTGGATAACCGGGCTATTCTAAAGAAAAAGGAACGGCGCGGCGCAACGGTGCGCGTGCCTGCCGATGCACTGGTTGATGCGAGCGGGAACAAACCCACTGGGATGCTTACCGGATCGATCGCAACCTACGACATCACCGACAGCGAATCTCCCGGCGATTGGGGAGCTATTGATGAATTCGGTAAAGAGAAGAACCTGCTTTCTTATGGTGCGGCATGGGTAGAATTCATGGATGCCGCAGGAACGAAATTCAACTTGGCACCGGGTCGCGAGGCGGAAGTGGATATGCCTGGGCCAGGAGGCATGATGGCAAGCGGGCCAGCGACCAGTAAATTCTGGCGGTACGATGAGAAAGATGGTTATTGGAAGGTCTCGGGAAAGTCGGTGCGAAAGCCCTTTGGCTATGTGGGTAGGATAGATCACTTCAGCGCGGTGAATTCCGATGTGGAATCGACCAACCCGGCTTGCATGAAGATCTTGATCTACCCCGATATTCCAACAGGTTCTCAACTTCGGTTGAAGGATGCTACAGGCACGAACATCAGCCAATGCTTCGATCTTTTCGGCTTACAGGCTGGGCTGAACGCAGTGTACCGTTTACCACCGAACATCGATCTCACCTTGGAACTGTATACGGCCAGTGGCACGGCCATCAGCGACTTCGTAGTGCAAGTAGATTTCGTTAACCAACCCGGGCACGTGGCCAACACTGGCCCACCCATGCCTGCTGGTGCTGATTGGTGGCCGCCAGAACCATACGAGACATGTAAGCTGGTGGTGCTGCTTCGCGATGTGGTGACGAGTGGAAGACAATTCCTGACGATCAATGGACGCGATGGCGGTTTGAATGCTGTGCAGAACGAAGCACAAACGCAGGCCTACTACAACGGTATTGACCCCAACCATGAGCGGGAAACCCTTGGAGCTTGGTGGACCAAGAACGGATTCGTATTCGGCGCTGGAACGAACCAACCCCCAACGAATGCCGATGTGCGGCGAACCTCCTATTTGAACTACAATGATCTGGGGTCGGGCCGCGACATGTATTTCCGACCGCTGCCAGGTGGCAATGTGGCGGCGTATGTAACCAACTACGGCGCGTTCGATCAAGACCCGGACAATGCGCGAGCTGCCGCAGTGAACGATCCCGCGAAGCGTGGGGCAACCGTGTGCATGGAATTTTCACCAGTTGAAGGACGCGGAGCCGGAGAGGACCGATCGATCGTGAAGTTTTATGTCTACAAACCGATCCCGGGAGATCCAGAATGGGCGCATGATATCCGAGCCACCAGTGCGAACCTGGATACGTACGGCGAGAAATTCGTTCCCAATTTGTGCATCAATTGCCATGGCGAAGAACCGTACAACCTGGCCATTGGAGCTGTGCCTACGTTCGAAGATCTCGATGTTGCGGCAAGTTTCCGCGAGTTGGATTACGCGACCTACAAGTTCCGCTTGGATGATGGGGCAACGCATCCGACACTTGCTGAACAGCAGGCTTTCAAGGATCAGAACCTCATAATACGTAACGCCGGAAGCGCGATCGCCTCGCAACCGATCAAGGATCTGATCACGGGTTGGTATGCTAGTGGAACACCTGCGCAAGACAATAGCTACACACCGCCAAACTGGATAGGTGCGCCACAACAAGGGCTGTATCACGATGTGGTGGCCACAAGCTGTCGCACCTGCCACATTGCTTTGCAGGAGGATCTGAATTGGAACGAATACAGCGAATTTGAATTGGGAAATGCCGCGTTCAACCTACGCTATACAGTGCTTTGCGAAGGCCGGTACATGCCTCACGCGGCGATCACCTACCGCAACTTCTGGTTAAGTGCTGTGCCACACCGCCCAGAAGAACTCCGCACATTTCAAAAACTCCCGGATTGGCCACGCATAGGTCAGTGCGACGCACCGTAGTATATAGTCCAACAAGCTTCCAGCCTGTTGGGCACTACGATCGGTAAAGAACCGGAGACTTTCGACCGCAAGGTTTGAAAGTCTCCGGTTCTGCGATCAGCATCTTTTAGGCCCATGATACGGATAGGTTGCAAGGGGACACCGCCGCTTGGCCAGTGGGAGCGAATGGCGGTCGCTGATCTCCAGCGGAAGCCAATTGGTTCACACCACGCGCTTCACCAAGCGCAACTTGTGCGTATAGCCCTGAAATTCACTGTTGAAGATCCCTTGCTGGTCCAACGTGTCAATCCGAACGCGACCACTGGCGTGTAATATCCGCCGGTCTGAGAGGACGACCCCCACGTGAACAATGCGCCCTTCCGCATTGTCGAAGAAGGCGAGGTCACCCGGTTCGGCGAGGTCGATCAGTTCTATTGGATCCCCGTCTTCAGCTTGCTGCGAGGCATCTCGGGGCAGATAGATGCCCATGAGCATGAAGAGCATCTGTGTTAGTCCGCTACAATCAACTCCGGTTGGCGTGCGGCCACCCCATAAGTAGGGCGCACCCAAGAAGGGATGGGCATAGATGTCGATCAATTCGGCGCGGTTACCAGCCACGCCCTGGTTCGAAACAGCGTTGACCGGTACGCGACGATCCTGCCACAGGATCGCACCGTCTGTGTAGAATGGAAGAACCGCGCCGTAGGGTAGAAGAACCTGTCGATCACCAAGATCCACGATGGATGTCTGGTCCATCACGCGCAGGTCGGGATCAGTATTGGGGGTCAGGCAAGGTGTTATTTGCTTGTTGTCCACCCAACCTTCGTAACCGTCGTGATCAAATCGGATACGCGACCATTTGTCTTGCCGTTCCAACACCTCGCCGGTCTCACCGAAAAGCCATTGCGTGGTCATCTCGGCGCGATCGCTCGGATCCTTTCGGACCGCGACAATGGAAAGTGGGCAAATGACAGAGGTCATAACGGCAAGATCAATTCAACGACTCGATCACCATGGCACTTGCGCCACCACCGCCATTGCAGATACCAGCAGCTCCGTATCGAGCGCCGTTCTGTTTCAGTACATTGATGAGTGTGACCAGGATGCGAGCACCGCTACAACCGAGCGGGTGGCCCAACGACACAGCGCCGCCGTTCACATTCACCATACTGGCATCAAGGTTCATCAACTGCATATTGGCAAGACTCACAACGCTGAAGGCTTCATTGATCTCGAAGAAACCGATGTCGCTCATTTTCAATCCGGCCTTTTGCACCGCCCGCGGAATGGCAACGGATGGTGTGGTGGTGAACCATTCGGGAGCTTGTTCGGCATCCGCATAGCTGAGGATGCGGGCAAGTGGCTTCAGTCCCAAACTCTTCGCTTTCTCAGCACTCATGAGGAGCATCGCCGCCGCACCGTCGTTGATCGTGCTGGCGTTGGCAGCGGTAACGGTGCCGTCCTTTTGGAATACCGGCTTAAGGCCAGGGATCTTGTCGAAGCTTACCGCCTTGTATTCTTCATCCTCACTTATGGTCACGTCTCCTTTGCGGGTCTTCACCACGAGTGGTACCACTTCGTCGGCGAACTTGCCTGCCTTCCAAGCATTGGCACTGCGTGTGTAGCTCTCAATGGCGAACGCATCCTGTTGCTCACGTGTGATACCATACTTGGCTGCACACAGTTCGGCACTAACGCCCATGGCAGTTTGATGGTAGACATCGGTAAGACCATCCTTTCCCACACCATCGATCAGGGTTCCGTTCCCGAAACGGTAGCCATAGCGGGCCTTCTCGAGGTAGAACGGGGTTTGGCTCATACTCTCCATGCCTCCAGCGATCATCACCTCATTATCACCAAGAAGAATACTTTGGGTGGCGAGCATGGTGGCCTTCATGCCACTTGCACACACCTTGTTCACGGTTGTACACTGTACTTCATCCGGGAGGCCTGCGAATTTGATGGCTTGCCGCGCGGGGGCCTGACCCAGATTGGCTTGCAGCACGCTTCCCATATAGGCTTCTGTTACCAATTTCGGGTCGATACCTGAGCGATCGAGCACTGCTTTAACCGCCGCAGCGCCCAATTTGGTCGAACCAACTTCGACGAGACAGCCGCCAAAACTTCCGATAGGAGTGCGTGCGGCAGAAACGATAACGACTTCGCGGATCATGGGGCTCTTTTTTGAAGGGCGCAAAAGTAGCGATGGTCAGGTGCTCGGGACTTCTATATTTGCCGCCCCATCGACAGTCGGTATTGTTCTTTCACAAGGAGAGGTGGGTGAGTGGCTTAAACCAGTAGTTTGCTAAACTGCCGTACGGGTTATACTGTACCGGGGGTTCGAATCCCCCCCTCTCCGCATCGCTTCATTATTGTTTGAGGCGTTTTGTTCTGCGGGTTTAGCGTACCCTTGCAGCCCTTTTGGTAAAAGAGGGGAAGTTGGAAAACGTGGAAAGGGAATTTCGGGGCGTAGCGTAGCCCGGTATCGCGCCTGCTTTGGGAGCAGGAGGTCGTCAGTTCGAATCTGGCCGCCCCGACGTTAGAACGCCCTGCCGAATGGCAGGGCGTTTTTCGTTCTGTGCATCTTTGTTTTCTGATCCCGTAGCTCAGCTGGATAGAGCATCCCGCCGTCTCGGCGGGACAGTCGTAGGTTCGACTTCTTAAGCACCTTTGCAGCATTGATCCCGTAGCTCAGCTGGATAGAGCACCTGCCTTCTAAG
>JANNYL010000479.1:0-1170 GCA_031410075.1 Flavobacteriales bacterium | reverse complement strand
CGTGCACACCGCTCAGCAGCATATCCGCGACAAGCACAGCGATCGTTGAAAGCAGGAGGCGGAGAATGAGCTTCATATCGGCGCAGGGATCGATCGTTTGTTCCAACAACGTAACGAGCCGAAAGCTATTAGCAAATCGCTATTGGCTTTCGGCTCGACCGGAATGACCGGATCGTCTATTGCTTCACCAATTTTCTCGCTTGGGCCTTTCCGTTCTGGGAGATCACCACGAAATACGTTCCGTCGGCACGGTCGCTCCAATCAAGGACCCGCTCGTATTTGCCCTTGAAACCACTGATCGATTCATGGTATACACGGTCACCTTGCGCATCGTGCATATCCACACTCAGATCACCCCTTACCGGTGCTTCGAAAGCAATGCTGAACGAATCGTCAGTGGGGTTGGGGTTTACTTGAAGTCCTGGAAGATCCAAGGTGTTGTCCAGATCGACCACGCCTTTATTCTTCAAGGAAGCGGTCTCCTCCGGACTGAGTTTCACCGCATCGATGGTCACCCGCATTTCATTGATCGTTTCGGATCTCAGATCCCGACGGAGTCGGTCCATTTCACTTCGTAATTCGTTCATTTCACGCCTGCGTTCTTCACGATCACGGGCGATCTCGCTCATGTCACGCAACCGCTCGGCCATTTCCCGCCGATATTCATCCATATCACTATTGTATTCTGCACGATCCTCGGGGCTTATTTCCGGGCGATCGAAATTGGGCATCTCTGGCATCTCTGGCATCTCCGGGAATTCTTGCATCTCCGGCATCTCGGGCATCTCAGGGTATTCGGGCATTTCGAACGCATTATCTCCGCTCCAGCTCCAAACGGTACGTGGTGCCTTGCCTAGCTCGCCATTGAAATTCACCTCCTTGTCGCCCCGCAGCGCCACCAATTGCACTGCCGAACCAGGTTCCAGATCATCGATCATTTCGGCCAATGCATCAAAATTCTTGACGGTTTTGCCGTTCAGTGATCGGATCACATCGCCTTTTTTCAAACCCATCCGCTCTGCTGCACTGCTATCCGTTACTTCTGTGATACGAACGCCTTTGTCATCATCCACATCATCACCATCTACACCAAGGAACGCACCTTTGCCCTCGACCATCATGGACCTTGGCCAGGTTTGAAGGTTGCCCGATAAACCCTGCAGCTTCAGG
>JANNYL010000478.1:0-9188 GCA_031410075.1 Flavobacteriales bacterium | reverse complement strand
TCCCATGGCAACAATGCCGCTATCAGCTGTTGCGATCAATTGAAAATGATTCGCATAGATTGGGTCTGTCCGACGCCAGAGTTCATTCCCCAAGGTATCGGAGCAAATTAGCACCGACCTGCCATAGTTAGCAGTAACACTTCCAATACCCGTTACATAGATCCGCCCGTCTTTCCCCTGTTCCACATCTTCGGGGTCGAAATTCTGGTAGGCGTAGTACGCGAGCGAATCGCCTAAGGTGTCCAAGACGTACACGTAGGCTTCTTCGGGAAATTCACGGGTGCCTGTAACGAGGAATTTCTGTTGAGCCGTTAACGTTAGACCGCGCATTAGTATAGTAGAGGCTGTATCAACTAACCGCGTCCACAAAGTGTCACCTGATAACGAGAACTTGTAAAGCAACAAACTGTCCGGATCATCTTGCCCAAATCGATTCACTCCTGCGTAGTAGCCCGTGCTGGTCTTTACGATAGGTGAATACCCACCCATCCAATCCGTGCGCGGAGTTTGAATAGAGCGTTGGTAGGAATATCCCCCTGCTGTATCAAAATCGGTAAAATAAAGGTCTTGGGCAGGTTGCAAATATGGCCGTTGTACGCTGAAAACCGAATAACCCGAATCATGCTCGAACACAGATACACCAAATGCCCATCCTTGATCGGTGTTGACATGAACCGTATCGAACCGCAGCACCTCCTGACCCCTCGCGTGCAGGGCCAGAAGGCTTAATAATACGATCTTGACCGCGCGCATGGCTCAGTGCCGCACTACGATTCGCCCTATCAAACCGCTCCGGTCAAGCGTTACGGAATAGACGCCATTAGCGAGGTCCACGGTCGGTATTCTGTGCGTACCTGCGCTTTCCAACACACCGTTGCGAACGATGGCTCCTAATGCATCCTGTACGGTAAAGACCTCACCTTTGTATTGAGGAGGAAAAACACACATGACCTCATTATCGGCAGGTACTGGCAATATGGTTAAGCCAGATAGCGCCGAACTCGTTGTCGTTTCAGCCCCAATAAACCTTGACTTGGTCTTCACCGGGAACCTTGGTTCCACATCAACGCTTCCATGGCCATTGCTCGCCAATATGCCTGCGAAGAGCGCCGCACCTTGGTAGCCTTCTACGGCCCAGTTCCAGAGCGAGTCTACTTCAGCACTATCCAAGAGTGTCCAATTGCCATCATGTGCTTGGGCCATATCCAGCACACTGCGAAATTTCTCATAGCCACTTTGGTTCTTCTCCAAGCCCTCATAACTCGCCTCGGCACCCTCCAGATCATTTCCTTCCAATTGCGCTGCAAAATGGGCCAAGCGCATATCGAGGCCCGATGTTTCTGCGATCTCCTGGCGCAGGCTATAATCGCCATCGAGGTTTATAGTATCGGTGGCCCATAAATAACCAAGATCGACAAAGGCTTCGGCTTGTTGGCTGCGGCGCAGCATCCATTCCTGCTGCAACAGTTGCTTGGTGCTGGGGCCTTGGCCTACTTGGGCTTGTGTTACCACATTGTAGAAGAATTCGCTGAGCACACCACTACCGCGCAAAAGGCCCAACACACCCGGATCGAGCGGAGTGTTCTGCAAGCATACTTGGGTAATGTGCCATTGGTCCATGGGCTGTTCGCGCGCGATCATCGCTTGCAGCACGCGGTTGCTCAATGGGCTGTTCAGCATTAAGCGGTCGCGTAAGAAACCGGTGCCTAACCACGGATCATCTTGCGCCAACTCGGCAAGCAGGTCGGGGCGCTCGCCACCATCGGTGGTGCCATCCAGCAAACTCTTTACTCCAAGATTCAGTGCCTTCGCTTCAGAATACGCGGCCTTAGCTTGCCCCGGTGTTCGGTTCCGGTCCAATGCACCGCCCGCGCAATCCAGGGTTTTGTCAAACGGATTATTGGTGACGACTGGCTCATTAATGAAATTGTCCTCAACAGGGTCAGGACACGATGCTGAATGGAGTGCCTCGTCATGCCTACGATACACGATCTCCATCCCATCATAATCGCCCACGTTCACGTTCCAGTTATCGCCCAGGATCCAATCGTATTCGCTGCTGCAATTGGCCGCGCCGTAAAAACGGTTGCCGGCGAGTTGGTATTCTAACCCATTGTCGAACTGATTCGGCTTGATGATGCTGCGATCGGCCAGGGCAATGTCGTGAACGTTGTTGGTGTAATCGCCACAGAAAATACGTAGGCCGTTATCATCGTTGGTCCCATCATCGCTGCGGTGCATGCCGTTTACCAAGCAGCCCGAGTGCAAATTATTGAACACATTGTCGTAGATGCGCTCATCGTCGTAGACCCAATCGGTGCTTTGATCAGGGCTAATGCCCTTGAACAAAATACCAATGGACCGGTCACGGAAGGGCATACCATTGAACGTGTTCCGCTCTACTGTGAAGAAGCGGCTTTGCCAGAGGGTGAGGCCAGCCGGTGCGGTTGCGTTGGTGGCTTGGTCGGGCACAAGGAAGGTGTTGTTGGTGTAGCGCCCCAACATTCCGTTCACATCCATAACACCCCGGTGGTTGAAGTACACGAACATGTTGTTCACTGTAGAAGGCACCAATGGATCGCCAATGCGGAAAAAACCGTAGGTAAGGTTTTGGATACTACCACCCGCCAAGCTGCCGCCCCCCAGCACGCTTACTTCGGCGCTGCTGGCCTTAACGCCACCGCCACGCTGGTAGTAACCGAAGGCCGTAGCATCGTCATTACGGAAGTTGCAGTAGAAGAAGTCGATCTTGCGGGTGTTGTGCAGGTTCGCATGCCATTGCGGCGCGAGCGCATCGGGCCAGTCGCTATCGGTAATGAAGTTGACATAGCTGAAACGGCACAGGTTGTTTTCTACACCGCTGCTGAAGTGACCGTGGTATTCGTCGATATCAACACCGGTCACACAGTTCTTGAAGGTGCTTTGCGTGGCGATGATCACGCCGCCGTACCCGTTGGGGTCCGCACCTCCACCGGTCAGTTGGGTCAAAGTTTGCGCGCCGACCACGGCACTACTCACCGTGCTGCCGCTCAAGCGCAAATAGCCTTGGTCGCCACCAATAAGTGGCGACTGGTCCGCAGTGGTTGTGCCGTTCACACGTATACCCGCCCAGCGCCCACCACAGGCATTGGTCATGGTGCAGTTAACGGCTTGGAAGGAACCGCCGGGTTCTATTATCAGAGTTGCGCCGGGGCCAAAACGGAACTCCATGTTGGTGGCGTTTACGTGGGCGCCGAGTGGGATGCGGAGTTCAGTGGCTACGTAGACAGGACCTTGTTCATTGAAAAACGGATTGTTCCCTACCACCCAGTTTTGGGTTCCCAGGGGTGCAGAACCGCTACGGTCCTTGATCGCAGCCATTGCTTCGCAGCACAGGGGCTGTTGCAAATACTGCCAATGATCACTGTTGGTTACGCGGGTGCTCAACAACCGGTGCTCAACAAGACCCAGTGCTTCTGCTCCCAACGCCACAGAAGGCAGCACCACCTGCGGCCCATCCCAGTTGGTAACGCTGGGGTTGTCCGGATCGAAAAAACCTTCAAGGGTGTATTGCCCTTGTCCATTGTTGCGGATGCAGTAAAGCACTTTGCTCGTGCCATCGAGGCTTTGGTTGAACTCCAATTCTGAATCGGCGACCTCTTGGGTTAGCTCAACCGGCGCAAAGGCAATGCCGTTGTTCGGCCATACGCCAAGTCCCGCTTCGAAGTCAAAATAACCGAAGTTGGATCGAGGCTCGTTTGGGTAATCCGGGTGGTTCGGTGCCGCCCGATGGGTGGATTTGATGTAGTAGAGGTAACGTCCATTAGGCGAAAATTCCAATCCGCTTATTCGGGGTTCTTCGATCAAGTTGCCGAACTGATCAAGCTCGCCCGGTATCTCATCATACTCGTCCATGCTATGCATCCACGGATTTACCGGATACTGATTGGACCATTGAAAACCAAGGGTCGGTGCCACATCGCCGATGTTGGTTAGATCGAACTCCCAAAAGCAGATAGCCAAGGTGTGGTGGGCGGGGATAAAATCCCCGTTGAGCCAATACGATGAATAGGCCACCCGGGCCTTGGTTCCTTTCTGAATAACCTCCAGCTCACCTCTTGCGCTGTTGTTCCCTTGATCTAGAACTTCATACAGGATCTCAAGGTTGTTCGCGGCGGTCTTCGGAAAATTGCCCGTGAGGAACACCCCGTTCCCCCGGAACAACATACTCACGAGCATTTGCCTGCTTTCCAGCATAAAGAGATAGCCACGGTCATCAGTCAATTGAGCCACATCGAACCGCAAGTGCTCGGGCATATGACTGTCCGTTGCGGCGATCTCGTGCATACTGAAGGGTTCTTGGTCTTCCACGAAGTATCCCTCCCAATGGTAGTCGTAGAACGCATCATCCTCGGCGTTGATAAAACGGCCCATAACAGGAAAACCGCTACTCGCGTATGCCACATTCGAATTCGGAAGTGCCAGATCGAGCATACCGTAACGCAGCAGAACAAAGTCACCAGTTAGTTCGCCAGTAACAATGTAGTACCTCGTGCAACTGTTCTGCACAGGAATAATGGCCATCCTCGAGCGGCCCTTGAACAAGCAGTCAACACACGCGGATCCGTTTACGCCATCCACGTTATCGGCGATCAGCAAACCATCACGGTTGTAAACCGTGCCGTCCACTATAAAGAATAGGACATCACCCGTATCATCACATTGTACATTCTGGCTGTACGCTGGGACTTGCCCTTGGTATTCGTATGCGTCGTTGATACCAGGTTCAGTTGAAGTGGGCAGCGCATGCGTGGTAATGTTGCCTATTCCTTGGGTGAAGTCCAACACCTGATTTCCCACCATCCAAATAGGATCCTTCGCTTGCGCCTTTGCTTTAAGCATAAGCCACGAACCCGGCCCTTCCGGGGGGGGGGGTACACAATAAAGCCACCAAGGCGGCTTTCAAGAGAACATTCTGTTTCATCACCAAACTTTTTTGAGGGTTGTTGTTGGTGAGGGCTGGGAGCGGCAGTCCTCTTTCGCTGGTGAAGCAAACGTTTCGAGAGAAGAAATCCTAATGCGAGATATCCACTAGGGTGGGTAATACTACAGGTCCGATGTGCGGTTCCAAAGTGCTTTGCGTGGCTTGGGTACACTGGTTTGGTTCGACTACCCGAAGAGGAACGGGGAGTTGAAGTGAGCATCTACTTTTTCCTCACGCGGAGGCGCTGAGACGCGGTTGAATGTGAGGAACACTGGAGACTCTCTTCGCGGCTGCGTGGCTTCCCTTACAGCTTTTCCCGATAGATGCTCCGCTTCTGCAAGCTCTCTTGTGGCCGATAGATGTACCAAACGGCATCGTTGTACACCTGCACGCGTTCGGGGTATTTGTAGGTGATCCGGCGGCGTTCGCCCAACGCACCGGTCACTGGATCGATGGGGCGCAACCAGAAGAAACCATTGCGGTCGAAAATGGCGTAGAGCTTTTGCGTATGTCTATCCTGCAATAGTTTGCCGGACCAGTCACGGCCTTCGATCTTGTTGAGATAGGCCAATAGTGTGGATCCGGCTTCCCGAAAGTCGCGTGTGAATTTCCGCAGCCGGGCTTTGGCGTGATCGAACACGAGCAGAGTATCTCCCACCACGAAAAGAGGAGCGTATACCGGTTTGAACCAGAGGTTGTGTTGGAAGCCGCTCATGTACCCGGCCACCACTTCCTTGTCCACTCCGAGTTCGCTCGCAAGGTTCATCGCCACCACTTTTTCGGGGCCTTTCAGGTATTTGTATTCGCTGCGGAAGAGTTGCATCATGAAGGTGTCGACAACCGTGCCGATCACACGTGCCGAATCCGAACGTGGATCATACGCCAGATGGTCGAAGCGCGGCATCACGCGATCGGCATTCGTTCCCAGAATATGCTCGGCGAGCGTATCTGTCCATGGCAACACGCGCTGGCGCAGATCCTCCAGACCGAAGGGAACCAGCAGCAGTCCGCCTTCCTCCATGCGCGCGATACTGAAGGCCTGCGTTGTTCCCTCGATGAGCACGGCGTTCGCAGGATCACGTCGCAGCCCTTTCACTTCTTCGGGCACGGAACATCGTGTTACTTCATGGAACAGTGTATCCAGCAACACAAGTCGAACATCACGCAGGATTTCCTCGCCTGCTTCGGCTTCTTCCCGCAACATGCGCGGGTGCTTGTAGGCCAACACCCAGAGACCTTCATCGTTTATGAGCAGATCAGCAGCGTGTACATCAGCGCGCTGGAAAATGACCTCGGGCTTTGCACGCGTAACCGGGACCGATGGCAATTCGAATTCGATCGGCACCAGAACTATACGGAGCTCATCACGTGTGTTGCTTCCCTTATGATCGAACAAGAGATCCTTTTTTCGATAGCCCGTTCGCGCAAAATGCAACGTGAACGACTCCCCGTTCCGGAATTCCACCACGCACCGCCCTTCGCCATCCGTTCGGATCCGCTGCCCGCTTCCCCAATTGACCTCCACATCGGAAACACCGGAGAGCTCAAGGCTATCAAGCACTTGGATCCTCAATTGCGCACGCTGCGCCCATGTGGTTCCACAAAGAGCGAGAAGCACTGAAAGCACCACATACCTGCTCCACATTCCGCTTCGTTCTACTTTCACGATGCACAAGATGGCACGATCGCACAAAACACACACCTGACCGATCCTAAGCTGCTGAACTTTCTACCGAGCGTATGGCCACCGACCACTACTCCACGCTGGGCATTTCCCGTTCCGCTTCTCCCGAGGAGATCAAGCGCGCGTACCGGCACTTGGCCAAACGACTGCACCCTGATCGGGACCCTTCCCCGCGCGCCGCTGAGCGCTTCATGGATGTGCATCGCGCCTATGAAACACTGCGTGATCCATTGTTGCGCATCGCCCATGATGCTCGAACGCAGCCTCCCAAACACCGCGATCCCCGGTACAACAGGGGATCCAACAAGCCGAAGGATCCTGTGGTCGAAGAGCCCGAGATCAGGATCCGCTCGTGGGCATTTCTCGGGCTGCACGTGACCGGTCTCGTTTTTGGGTTCGCGATGATCACAGGCTTGATGCTGGGTGTAGTCGTACGCGACTGGCCGTGGGCCGTACTATTCTTCATGCTTCCCGGCCTTATCGTGATCCCGGATGCGTGGCGGGGTATCCAACTGTGGCGAACAGGGCGAAGTAGCCGCTGGGGTATCAGGTGATCCATTGAACGAAGAAGGCCCCCAAATTGGAGGCCTTCGCTCTGTTCCATAAGTCCTCACTTCACCGGCACCATCCAACCGAACGGATCGGCAATACGACCACGGCGTATCTCATCGAGCATCTTGCCAATGCGGTTGCTGAGGTTGCGCTGTTCCACTGGCGGCAATTCGTAGTTCACTCCCTCGTAGGCGATGCTTCGGATATGTGCGATCGTAGCAGCCGTACCAGCACCGAACGCCGCTTTCAACCGGCCTTCCTTCAAAGCATCCACCACCTCACGCACGCTTACACGGCGCACTTCGCATGGGATCTTCTCATGTTCAGCGATGCGGATGATGCTATCGCGCGTAACACCATGAAGGATCGTACCGCTCGTCTCTGGAGTGATCAATGTGTCGTCGATCCGGAAGAAAACGTTCATTGTTCCGCTCTCTTCGAAGTACTGGTGCGTTTCGCCATCGGTCCACAACAATTGATGGTAGCCTTCGTCCGCTGCCAATTTCGCAGGGTACAAGGATGCCGCGTAGTTGCCGCCACATTTGGCTTCGCCCGTTCCACCTGGGAACGCACGGCTGAACTCGGTCTCGATCTTCACACGCACCTCTTCCTTATAGTAGCCTCTTACCGGGCAAGTGAACATCAACAGCCGATAACCGTCGCTAGGACGAACACCGATATATTCATCACTGGCATACAACAGGGGGCGGATATACAGCGCACCTTCGTCACCACCAGGGATCCAATCACTGTCCAGATCCACCAATGCTTTCAACCCATCCATGAACACTTCCTCCGGGATCTGCGGCATACACATACGTTCCGCCGAACGGTTCATGCGTTCGATGTTCATTTGCGGACGGAACAACGCTGCGCCACCTGTGCTGGTGCGATAAGCCTTCAACCCTTCAAAAATGGTCTGGCAATAATGAAGCACCAACGAAGCAGGGCTCATCTGCATTTTCGCATACGGCACGATCGTAGGCTGTTGCCATTGTCCGTTCTGGTAATCCATCACGAACATGTGGTCGCTGAACACGCGCCCGAAGACCACGTTGTCCAGGTCCGTTTCCTTCAACCGGCTGCGTTCCACTCGTGTGATCGCTATCTTTTGCCCAGTGCTGATCATGTCTTCTTTCCGCTTGTTGCGGCCAAATGTAACCAACACCGCATGCGGCCGAAGTGCCCAAAAGCGCCATGGCACGCTGCTTTTCAACCATTGTTCACATGTAGTTCATTTGTGAACAATGCGTGACATTCACGAAATACTGAAAACCACTTGGGGCTTTGAAGCCTTCAGGCCGAAGCAGGAGGCGGTGGTGCGCTCGGTGCTCGAAGGCCGGGATACCCTCGCGCTGCTGCCCACTGGTGGCGGGAAAAGCCTGTGTTTTCAAGTGCCTGCCCTGGCCACGGGCAAGCTCTGCATCGTGGTAAGTCCACTGATCGCTTTGATGAAGGACCAGGTTGACCGGCTGAAGTCGCAAGGCATACGGGCAACCGCGCTTACCAGCGGAATGGACTTCTCCGAGATCGAGAACGCGATCGAGAGCGCGGCCGTTGGGAAGACCGCTTTCCTGTATGTATCCCCCGAACGACTGGCAACGGAGATCTTCCTCGCCCGCCTTCCACGAATGCCCCTGGGGTTGATCGCGGTCGACGAAGCGCACTGCATCAGCCAATGGGGCTATGACTTTCGGCCTTCCTATTTGCGCATCGCCGAATTGCGGCAGGCCCATTCGAAGGTACCGGTGATCGCGCTCACGGCATCGGCCACCGAGAAGGTTTGCCAAGACATCATGGAGCGGTTGGCGTTTCGTGAACCACACCTTATCCGGGGCTCTTTTGCCCGGCCCGAGCTGGCACTTTGGGTAAGCCGCGGTGAAGACAAATTAGGGCGCTTGCTCCGGATCATTGAACATGTTGAGGGCAGCGGGATCATCTACCTGAGGGAGCGGAAAGGCACGGTGCGTATTGCCCAGTTCCTGCAAG
>JANNYL010000477.1:0-6199 GCA_031410075.1 Flavobacteriales bacterium | reverse complement strand
CGATCAGGAATTCGAGGTGACCGTGGCCAGATCTTCGAACGTTGTAGGCAAGTGCACGCCTGCTTTCGCCGTGTTCGTGCACAGCGAAGTGCCTGATCACGTTCCAGAGAACAATTACTGGTGGTGGAACCAACGTTGCATTGACGGCAAATGGTCACCGAACGCAACCAACTGGGGGCCGAAACCCTGAAGGCCATATTGCAGCTATGGAAAAAGCCTCCGCGTATGGAGGCTTTTTCATTTAGGGCGTGTCCCGAAAAATATCAAGCCGGTCTTTAGGTCGCATATCCGCTTTCCAAACAAAACCCTTCATCCGCATTTCTTCGCGCGGTGCTTTGTTCAATGGGTAAAGCGTAGCATCGGGCTTGGTGATGAACGATACGCTCTGCACTTTGCCAGCGTTCAATGCCAGTTCGATGCGGCTGCAATCAACACGGTTCATGCCAGTGGTTCGTTCGGTACCGTCCTTGTCCTTTTCCTTCGCGAAATACACCGTGCGGCTATTGCCTTCGGCCACCACGCGAGCGAGTTCGTTATTGGCGAAATATCCCGTGATCCGCGTACCGGTCACCTGATCGAAGAACGCGATCGCGCTGTCCGATACCAAGCTATCCACACTGTTCGCCAATAGCGCATCCTTCTCCACGTGCAACCGATGTGCTTTGCCATCACGCAGGGCTATGGAAACAGCACGCCCGCTGATCTGATCCGCACCGCTCCAGAGGAACGGGTCTCCGACCAAGGTGATCAGGCTATCGCGCTCGCCATAGGTCATCATATCGCAAACACCTTGCATGTCGGGCTTGAAGAACCGAACATTTCGGTGAGCACGAACCCGTTTGCCACCAATGCTATCCGAACTGGAGAAAAGTGAATCAGCGTGAAGAAAAAGTGAATCGCTCCCCAAGAGCATGATGAGTTCAGCCTGCCCGGTTATCATGGAACGACCATCGCGCTGGAAATGTTGGCCCACTTCACCCCGAACAACCATGTCGTTCGCTGTATCGATCACCGCTACATGGCCCCAAGCAAGTCCTACACCGGTGCGTTTGTCGTAGTGCATGCTATCGCCCCGAAGTTCCTGCGCCCCATCGATAATTCGGCCCGCAAGGGTAAATCGCCCTTGTTCCTTTCGTGTGTCATAGCTGCCGCGTTCGGTCCACATAACTGCGGTGCCTTGTGTGATACGCGTAGGCCCGAAGAACTCCGCTATTCCGCTCGTTGTCGTGTAGTGCAATGTGTCGGCATCGATACTGCGTTCGGGATGCCTTAGACGCACATCACCACTAAAAATGAAACGGTGAGCAGTTGCGAGGTAGGCCCCATTCCGGCTGGTGAGGGTATTCTGCTCGCGACGACTGACGATCGTCGCTCCGCTGCTATATCGTGCGATCCGATCAAGCGTTCCATAGGTAAGTGCCTCTGTGGTAAGTTCCATTCCCGGATCTTGCAGATGAACGTGACCGGTAAGGGTTGCCAACCTGTCCTTTGCGCTGTAATCGAGGCGATCACTGGTAATATGCAACGTGTCCTGGTCGATCGCCACATGCCCGAACGCGATCATCGTCTGGTCTTCGAACAGGTAGGCACTATCGCAGCTCATCAACGCATTCTCATGCTTCAAGCGGACATGTCCGATAAGACGTTGTGCCGACGTGATGGACAAGTCGTATTCCAACCGGTCCGTATTCAGGATCTCTATCCGGGCGCTACCACCATTTACAATAGAGGTCTGCGCACGAACAACCCATGCACAACCAACAAGAAGAAGAAAGAAGGTGGCAACCGTTCGCATCGGCATCAATTGGCGAAGATCGGGCCATAGAGTTGCTTTGTGCTGTACACTTCTTCGTTTCTCATCCCTTGGCCTCGGTGAGGAGCAATGTCATTGAAGGAAGTGCAGGATCTATCACCTTACGGCGAGCGAACGTTGGATGCACATCCTCATTGCGCAAAGCACGGATCAAGGCCGGCGAGCTACTTCGCCACAACCGGCGCAACAACCTTCTTCGCG
This sequence comes from Flavobacteriales bacterium, assembly GCA_031410075.1. GTDB lineage: Bacteria > Bacteroidota > Bacteroidia > Flavobacteriales_F > PHOS-HE28 > PHOS-HE28. The sequence goes on along the minus strand of JANNYL010000477.1, from coordinate 4,185 downwards.
CGGTGCTGGGCATTCAACCCATTCACCACATCCATGGTAATGTCAAGACCCTTATTGCCCACCCATATCTGGCCAGCATCCTGTATGCTGAAAATGAAATCGAATCCATGGGTGCTGTTGTATTCGGCGAGGTAGTCTTGGATCTTTCCGGTGATATCACGAAGCATGTTCATCTGCAACCGGTCGATCTGCTCCTGGCCGTCTGCCTGGCTTTGTTGGATACGGGCTTCCAATCCGCGCAACTCCTGTTCATCAGCTGCCAACTCGGCTTGGGTGCTGTAGGTATGGTCCTTCCCCATCAATTCAGCATAGCGGGCCTTGGCCTTTTTCATTTCACCCATCAGATTACCCTCCAAGCGGCGGCCTTCGCTCTCAACGCGGCTGGCGCTTTCTTTCACCAGGTCGAATTGGCTCTGGATGCTATCCATGAAAAAGAAGGCGATGTGCGCGTCCTTCAATGCAGAGGTATCGCGTGGCATTGAAGATGGCAGTTCCGAGGCTGCAACGCTCTCCTTGGTCGAAGTTGTCTCAACCGCCCCGGAAACCGGTTTGCGAAGTAATGCCCAGCCCAATAGTGCGCTCAACACCACATTCCACAGCACCAATAGCCAACCGATCTTGTTCGTCATAATTCAATGAATTGGCGCGAATGTAGCTTCCCACTGCAGCCGCTGCGAGGTTCTAACAGATGCAGGAACCAGCAACCTACCGTTGAACAACAAAACGCTCGGTCACACTTGCGCCATCCGTGATCACACGCAGCACGTATGCGCCTTCGGCCAAGTTGTGCACAGGGATCTGAGCGATGCCACCAACGCGTCGCAATGAATGGGATGAACGGATCGCACCGGTCATGTCAAATATCTCCAATTGCAGTGTGTTGCTTGGTAGTCCTTCGATACGAAGCGTGGAACTCGCGGGCACGGGTGAAAGTCGCAAACGAACAATTGAGTTCTCGGAAATGGAAACTGTAGAAAGGCTGATGTTCACGCACGTCGTATCATTCAAGTGGTCTACGTCGTTGGTTTGCTCGGTCCAAACACAAAGCGGGCCTGTAGCATTGGAGATGGGTACCAACGGTTGGGCGAACATGAAGAGCACCGAGTCACCCGGATCGATCGCCGGGCCATTATAATTCTGTGTAACGGCGCTGCTTTGGTTGAAACTGTAATTGCATGGAATGCCAGTAAGCGGAACGTTGCCAAAGTTGCGAACCCACATGCGAACTGCGGTGCTGGTCGTGATCTGTTGACCTTCATCCGGCTGATCGAGCGTGAGGCATCCGGCATCCGGACTGGGCACTTGGCCCATGCGCAAGCCGAGGTGGAAATCAGCGATCTCCCGATCACGGTATTCCGCCCATGCACCTTGGATCACTTCGTAACTGCGCAAGCTGAAGGGACCTTGGATGTCCTGTGCGAGGTTCACATTGATGCCGTTCATATACCACAATACGTACAGGCCACCGTCTGCAAGCATCAAGGGAGAGGTCAACGGGTATTCATGATCACCAGGCTGTCCATCAAGCGCATCTACGAAGACACTATCCAGCAGCGTACCGGGAGCACCATCCAAACCATCATCGTCATACACCACCATCGAGAAAGGCACATTACCGAAATTGCTCATTATGCGACAGGTCGTATGGCTCACATAACTCGGATAGCTTGCCGGTAGGATGTAAACACCACAGCCCGCTTGCCCGCCTGTCCAACCGATACCCAACCCATCATCGGTGGTACCAGCCCAATCAACCGCGTTGTTCAACAAAGTCTCGTCGTAGGCCACGAGTTCTTGCGTAAGCGTATTGTTCGTAACCACGGATTCACCCGCTATTCCAGCAATGGTCGTTACGGATCTGTAGGTACCTGCACTGGTAGGGACGAATGAATTCGGGAAGATGATATCCGCTGCTTGCCCCGGGAGCAAGTTCGTAACAGAGGTAGCGTCCACGGCCACCAACTGGTTGGTAGCATTGAAGATCTGACTGGTCACATTGAAGTCCGGTAAAGGTTGGTTTCCTGTGTTCCGAATAAAAGCGTGCAATTCGAAAGGAGAACCGTTCACGGCTACAGAACTACCTCCATTGGATTCATCGGTCACCCATTCCACGCTCGCATCCACGATATCAATAAGCGGCACCAATGGGGCTTCGAAGCGAACAGAGAAACTATTGATAGGATTGACACCGAAATTCTGTTGCAGTCCGATATCGCCGTTTATCGCTTCGATACCACACATGGGGCCATTGCTCCCGCTGCAGCATGGCACATTCTGGTAATTGATGGTGATCGATCCATCCAGCTTGTTCAATACCATTTGAAAGGTATTACTGCCGGTCCAAAGATTCGGGTCGGTCGCGCTCCAGTACGGTACGTTGATATAAGAGATCACGGTTCGTTCCAAATTGTCATGCCACCAGCACTGGCCAGGATTTCCCAAGCCTGCAAAATTCAGGTCGGTCATGAACGCGGCGATGTAATTATCGGTTTCTCCGGCTTGGGGAAGGAAGGGGAAGTTCGCCGAAATGTTGCCGCTGGTGATGAAGGTGATGTATCCGTTACTGCCAATAAAGACCTTCTTCACGCCATACCAGTAGTACGGGAAATTCTCACCCATTGTATAGGGTCCAACAATGTTGTCATCCGCTAATCCGGTCACTTGGGTGCCAATTCCGGTTATATCGATCCAATCGTAAACGGGACCACCGGGCTCGTCGCTGTCTTTCCAGATGTAGCCGTATTGATCCGGGCCACCGGTAAGTGCGAAGAGTTGAAAGCTGAAAAGGACGGTGACGAAAAGTGTAGTGATACGGTTCATGGGCCGATTATTAGCGTGTCGAATGTAGGGATTGATGAGGAAGAGTTGAGGTTACCCGCATCTGGAAGGTTCGAACTTCATCCCCTCCCCGCTCCGTGGGTGCATCCAACCGTTCGTAGATCAGAATAGGGCGGTCCACTTCCCCAAGCTATTTTGGCGGCCCCTTGCAAGGGCCCTTCAACATGTTGCGAACCACTTTCCGTAAGCTGATCCTCTTCTGCGCCCTGGCACTGCCGGTTTCAATGTTCTCCCAGACCGGAACGGTCAAAGGCTTTGTATACGAGCAGGAAAATGGCGAACCGAGCAGCTATACACCTGTGAACCTGGTAGGCACCACCATGGGGGCCAGCACAGACGATAACGGTTACTTCAGCATCAGCCGCATTCCGCCGGGCACCTATACTATTCGCATCATATACCTTGGTTTTGATACGCTAACCAAGCAAGTTGAAGTGAAAGCGAACCAGATCGTAAACGAGAAACTCTACGTCAAGAAGACCGCAACCCAGCTCGGTTCGGTGGAAGTAACCGCAGAAAAACGCCAAGCGGAGGGACAGGTGCGGATCGGTATCACAACGCTCACCCCAAAACAGATCGAACGCTTACCGGCCATTGGAGGCCAAGCCGACCTCGCGCAATACATGCAAGTTGTTCCGGGTGTGATCTTCACAGGTGACCAAGGTGGCCAACTATACATCCGCGGGGGCTCGCCGATCATGAACAAAGTCCTGCTGGACGGCATGGTTCTGTACAACCCGTTCCACAGCATTGGATTGTTCAGCGTATTCGACAACGATATCATCCGCAACGCGGACATCATGACAGGTGGTTTCAATGCCGAGCATGGCGGGCGGGTAAGTTCAGTGATGGATATTACAACGCGTGACGGCAACAAGCAACATTTCAGTGGCAAGGTGGCGGCGAGCACGTTCGCTGCCAAGGCCATGTTCGAAGGCCCCTTGAAAAAAGCGAAGAACCCAGGTGATGGCGGGAGTTCCTTCTTGTTGAATTTCAAACACAGCTACCTCGCAACGAGCAGTAAAACGCTATACACGTTCGTTGATTCGGCCGGCTTGCCGTTCACTTTCACGGACATCTATGGCAAGGTGAGCCTGAACGCCGCGAATGGCAGCAAGGTGAATCTCTTTGGCTTCAGCTTCAGTGATGGTGTGAAATATCGGGGAGTAAGCGACCTCGGCTGGACCAATAGCGGCGGTGGCACAAGTTTCGTGCTCGCCCCCAGCGGCAGTGCGGTGCTCATTGATGGTGTGTTCGCATTGAGCAATTACAAGATCAAGCTCACCGAGCGAGACCTGCCTGAGCGCAATAGCTCTATCAACAGCTTCAACGCAGGCCTGAATTTCA
>JANNYL010000476.1:0-1443 GCA_031410075.1 Flavobacteriales bacterium | reverse complement strand
CACACGCTCGTTACCCAAGTTGCGGGGTTGGAAAAATCATCGGACCAGATCGTGGGACCGCGCTCTCCCCAATTTGGCTGGTAGGATGGGCGGTCGATCTGTTGTGCAATGCGGTTCTGCACCGGAATGCTGCTGGAGTTGAGCGCCTTGGATTGGGCCATTGCCGATCCGGCGATCAGGACACCGGCCAAAGCTGAAGTGTAGATCTTGTTCATTTGTTTGTGTGTTGGGTTTCAACAGGGGTTGAGGGGCGAATGTAAACACCAAACGTTGGTAATTTGACGAACCGCGAGAAGCGATCCGAGGAGGGCTCATTTCCGTGCGTCCAAGAGTGGCGTCGAATCTGGTGGAAAGCCGGGGAGTCTGTCTCCAATACCCATTTCAACGCGGAGGCGGTGAGTTATCACGTGTTGCGCATAGGTCAGCTTGACGACGAGAACGCCGGCGCGGAGAAGATCCACCAGAGGCGGATCTTCTGTTAACTCATCGGATGTTGTCGCTGAGCGAACTCCCTGTCCTTCTTGCCTTTACGGCCCTCGCCTGCTCGGATACGGCTACGGGCGCAGGTCTGCCTTTGGTTTCAGGACCAACAATTCGCAAACAGCTCTCGGTCAGACTATTTGGCGACGACCAATCTGCCCGTTCGTAAGCCCTTGGTGCCAACCGCGTGCAACGTGTACACACCGGGAGCCCAGCCTATAACAGAGAGCGAAAGGCGCATCGTTCCTTGCGACAGGCCACCTGTTCTCCATTTCAGCTGGCCACGAGTATCGTACACTTCCACTGCCCATGGGCCGCCCAACGACTCGTCAAGTTCAACAATAGCATGCGTATTGGCGGGGTTGGGCATAAGGGTAAGGCTACCGCTTGCCCCGCTAAATTGCTCAGGCAGACCAACTGCCGGTTCACTCATATGTATGCGCACTAGGGGTGCTAGGGCCAGAAATGAAGAGTTGAGTCCATTCGCTTCCACAAGCCACGCCGCACCCAAGGGTACCGTTCCCCCCAGCGCAACGTTCAAAGCCCCTGTATCGCCTTCGAATTTGATCAAGGCCAGAATATCCTGATCGCTGGTGAGGTCCAAGATGTTTTCCAGGGGTAAATAGGTCGAACCACCGGCAAAACTCAGGTCGATATCAGCTTGACTGACAATGTGTTCCGCGGAGGTGGACAAGACGTTCAAATTGCCGTCCGTGATGGTCGCTTTTATCGGAGTGCCAGGCATGGTGCCTCCACCAAAACGAAGGCTAACTCCGTGAATGTGGCTTTCTGGCCCGGTCAACTCGAACCGGCACCCAGTGCTCAATGCTTCCGATCCGCCTACTGTGGATTCAGGTACATCACTATCAATGGCCATCGCATGTCCGTTCTGCCCCGAAGCCGTCAATGTGTATGAAAGCTGTGCGTTGTTATCCGTTGTTTGGTCGTCGATATTGGCCATGG
>JANNYL010000475.1:0-2910 GCA_031410075.1 Flavobacteriales bacterium | reverse complement strand
GAGCGCAGTGGTATTGGCGATCACGCTTGAGGGAAACACGCGGGCCGACGGGCTTACGGGCATCGTGAAGGCCCGACCTTTTGCGTCATCATCGTTACGCGTTGACCCTTCGGAACGGATCGTTGCGCAGGCCATACTTGGCCCGCGAACGGGACGACCAACGACCGATCGATGGCTGCGATAAACACGGATGTGGCGCGCTAGGTTCGACTAGTCGCTGGTGCATTCCACGCACCTGGACGCGGTGGCCCTGCACATTCGCCAACCAGTTCAGCAGCGCTCACCGCCAGCGCAGCAATGACGCATAGCAGATGTAGGCGTTCAATCCGAAAAAGAACAGGGCGGGCAGCGAGACCCACAGGCTGTCCTTCGACTTCCGCCTCACCACCAAGCCCGCCAGCATAAGCAGGACAAGACCCAACGACGCCAAGGTGAGGATCGGATGGAACCACAGCCCCACCAGAAGACCAACAGCGCCCACGAATTGCAGGACGATGATGAACAGGCCCAGTCTCCCGACCCCGAACCGAACGAATTCGTCCTTCATGCGGGGCGACCTGAAGTAGTCGGCCACGTAGGCGAAGAAGGAAAGGCTCGAGACGAGAACACTGATACCCACTAACGACATCTGCGCGCTAAGGCATGGTTGCCTTCACAATGAACGCGCAGAGGAGGAAAAGGATCAGGGATGGCAGCTTCTTGATGAACGGGTTACCCACTTTGAAATGGAAGCCCAGGGCGACGAGCATGAACACGGCCATACCCGCAGCCGCAACGGGCACCACCGGAGGATACCAGATGCCCACTACCAACATAGTGGCCAAGGCGGTTTTGGCCACACCCACAGCGTTACGGACCACATCGCCGAGGCCGAAATGCTTGAATTCGGCGACGACATTATGGTACCTGAAGACCCAGACGAAGGCGACGGAGCATGCGACAGCGATCTGCAATACGGTGACCAAATACTCCATGGTGTTGGGCTTTGCGGCCAAGGTATGTCCTCTGCACGCTCGCTCAAGATCCCAAACTGCACCGGGTCTCCGCAACGGAGGTTTATCGCAGTAGCATGCAACTCCCAGGCTTTGAACGAAGAAGCGGTTGACGGCGATCATTCAGGCACCCAGCCGTGAACCATGCGTTGATGCAAGGTTGCTGCAAGAGCGGATCCATGGCGGTTCTGAACGCCGCAAGGCCGGATATCTGCACAATTGGACGGGAGTTACCTGAAGCTCGAGATGAACAAAGCCGGTTCGCAAGTGTTCAGGTGGAAAAGACAAAATGGAGTTCTTCAACAGGTGGTATCCCATGATCCTCGCGTTCATCAGCTTCCTGCTCTCGGTGTCCTTATGGTTCACGGGAAGGAAGGAGGAGGGGCAATTCGTCGGCATATGGGTGCCCTCCATTCTCGCTGCGGGCATCTACTTCAAACTGGAGTTCGAAAAACAACGGCCATGAACGACATCTGGATCTTCGTCCTCGGTTCGATCATCTTCGGCGGTTATATGTTCGGGCTGTTGAGCATGATCAATAAGCAGCACAAGATCCAAGCGCGTGAACATGACCGCTATATGAAGGCGCAGGAGAAGAAGGCCTCTTGAAGCGGTCATTCGAGTTGGACGAACCAGGTGGTTGTTCACGTCGCAGCATCGATAGGTCGGTTGTCCGCTAGGCGGTTTCTCCAGTCGTAAGGTTGGACTCCGCATCTCCTCGGCGATCGGTCGTGTGGAAGGTGCATCCCTTTTTTCGTTAGGCATGACCTGTGCTTCAGCCAGATCACCCACTTTCACACTCGATGCGCGCCGCGTTGCCTATTATCTCGTTGCTCTTGCTCGGTGTGGCGTGCGGCACTGAACCTGTCGTTCTGGAGAACCAGGATCCACAGCCACCACCCGCGATCGCCGCACCGGATACGGCGTACGGTCCCGCACTCGTCATGGATACAAGCGCGCACATTCTCGCGCCTGACACCACAGCACCGCCCAAGCCACGAACAAACGCGAGGATGACCACGGAAGCTCCTTGCAGCGAGGAGATCTACGCGGAGAACAACCAGGGGCGCATCACCGTGTTCATCCCGAAGAAGCAACTCGCCACGCGGACATCGGAGATCCGTGAACTCTTGCCGGGCGTGTTCCTCCAAGCGGAACGGACGTCACCACACTCCATCGCGGACGACTTCGAGCGCGGCATTGCCACCGAGCGCAGTTCCATGCCGGACAAGATGCCTGTGGAAGTGCTGGGGTTCGAGCGATGCCGCTCCAGCAAACCGCATACGGTGTTGCATCTCCGCGTATGGCGCGAAGCCGATGGCTCGTTCGGTTCGGATGGGTGGTGAGCGTTCACTGACCCGCATACGATAACGTAGTTGCGATCCATGCGGGCACCAGTTCAGAGAGAGGCGCTCAAGTTCATCGACGCTATCCAGAACTCACTCGTGAGTTTCCCCACATGCATCACACCGGCCTTGAAGCGCTCGTCCTTTAAACAGTCCATAGCGCATACCTCGTGTCATTCACCAGCAGCCTCTACGACTGGGCGCTGAAGCTGATCATGAAGGCATTGAAGTAGTGTCCCTGACCGCGCGTTCGATCTCGGTATGGATGCGCCTTTTATCCGGTAGGCACCGGGAGCCATGACTACGGCAACTGCGCGTTCCTCACCGCAGTGGGGACCGTGCTACCGATCGTCACCAGCACGGGATCGCGGTCGTTGCCGGCCCCTATGTACTTCACGACACCATCCAGGTTCACGTCCTCGGTATAGTAACCGTTCACGGTGTTGGTGGGCACGTTCCCGCCGACACGCACCAGGATGGGATCACGGTCGTTGCCTGCGCCCGTGTACTTCACCTGATCATTGAAGGTGACATCGCCTGCCCACAACACCCGCACGTTGCCGATCGCTTTG
>JANNYL010000474.1:0-1076 GCA_031410075.1 Flavobacteriales bacterium | reverse complement strand
ATGTGGGCTCGAACCCCAACGCCTTTCACCCCCAATTTAGTGGGGGGGGTAGCGGGAATTTCCTGATCGTGAATGCTGGCTTCGGAAGTTGGAGTGCTGGGCAGCTAGATTGTTGGTGCCAGACCGTAACAGTTTGCCCAGAACAGACCTACACGCTTTCCTTTCGCGGAAGGAGTTTGACGAATGCACTCCCCGCGCGGCTTACTTGGGTTATTGATGGAGTGATGCAGTGGCCAGAGTTCACTATGCCTGCATTCGGAGGTGGTTGGGGCAATTTCAGCGGGACATGGTCCTCTGGAGTAGGCCAAACGACCGCCAATATTTGCCTTCGTGTGACTAGCGCCAACGGTGTCGGTGATGATTTTGGCATTGATGACATCATCGTTAGTGGCAACATCGTACTGCGCGACTATATCGATGTGCTCGTGAACCCTTTACCGGTCATGAACTGTGGTGGGCCGTATGGCCCTCGCTGTATCAACTCGGCCGCTATTGCCTTGAACGGTTCTCCCTTGGGTGGTGCATGGAGCGGCAATGGTGTGGTCGGATCAACGTTCACACCTTCCGTTGCTGGGTTGGGTGTTCATACGTTGACCTATTCCTACACTGATGGGAATAATTGCCCCAATACTTGCACTACCAATGTCACGGTAAACCCTCTCCCGCTATTGGCTTGTGGGACATATGGACCCTATTGCATTAGTGCGAATGCCATCAATTTGGGTGGCTTCCCGAATGGTGGTACCTGGAGCGGCCCGGGAGTTGTCGCCAATGTCTTCACTCCGGCATCAGCTGGTGTTGCGTTACACAACCTCACATACACTTACACCAATGCCAATGGTTGCACCAATACCTGCACGACCAACATCACGGTGAACGCGCTGCCGGTGGTTGCTTGTGGCGGGCCTTATCCGCCGGTTTGCATTGATGCGGTTGATGTCCCGCTCAACGGATCACCCCTTGGTGGAACGTGGAGTGGAACGGGGGTAACAGGAACCAATTTCGACCCCAGCGTTGGTTCGCAAACGGTCACCTACACGTTCGTAGATGCTAATGGTTGCAGCAATTCCTGCACG
>JANNYL010000473.1:0-6348 GCA_031410075.1 Flavobacteriales bacterium | reverse complement strand
ACCGGGTTCGCCGGATTGTTGTTCACGTCGGCAACCGGGCTGAAGCTCACTTGCACGCCCAAACGCTTCATCTGCCGGGCGATCTCCCCTCCCATCGCCTCGATGCGTGAATCGTCCTCAAGCGCACCCAGCGTCATTTGCTTTGGAAAGCGCATCGTGCTATCCAAACGCATAGCCAAGCCCCATTCCAGGTCCATGCCGATGAGCAACGGCGTGCGGGCCATCCGCTGGTACCGATTGGTAAGCGTGGCTTGGCGAGCAGGCCCACCTTGGAAAAAGATCAGGCCACCAATATTCCGATCACGCACCAAGTCTTCGATCTCCCGCACGTGATCACGGCCTTTGTTGCTCCAAGCGGCCACCATCATGAGTTGGGCGATACGTTCATCCAGGCTCAAGGAGGCCAGCATGCTATCGGCCCAAGGGGTAGGCCCTTCGAGGAACGCCGGAGGCATGGCCGGTTTCGCGAAGTGTGGCGCACCACCACCAACCGAGATCAGGGCCATGACCACCGTACCGAGGAGCAGAGGGAATCGTTTCATGCTTGTGGAGAAACTACGGAGCAGAGCCCGCTACAGATGATGAACGCGCGAAACTACCGGCGCGTGTATGCCTTCATAAGCAAGCTGTGCGCCACTTTTGAACAAGGTGCGAAGGAGAAACGGATCGACCGGTCCAGGCCAAGGATCGCATGCTCGTATGAGCACATGTTCATGCGGCCACATGAATTCCTGCTCTGCACCCTACTTTCGCCGTCCAAATCCCAAACCATGCCACAGGACAGCAACGCGCGATTGAATGCAAAGCGCAAAGCCACGTTGAAACTGAACAAGCGCGCGGAGGCTGCGGCTGCCAAGGGCGAGAAGCCAAAAGGCAAGCCAGTGCCGAAGAAGAAGGCGTGAACAACGGATCTCCGTTCTTCGAAAAGCCCCGTGATGAACGGGGCTTTTGCATGGTGGTCCATCGTAGAACGCTATCAATTGGTTCCCGGGTGCCAGCCAGCTGAACGTTGCCGCCTGTGAAGCGCGTATCCGCCCCGATATTTACGCCCTGATGTCCGATATCATCCGTCTCCTACCCGACCATGTCGCCAACCAGATAGCGGCAGGCGAAGTGGTGCAACGGCCCGCGAGCGTGGTGAAGGAGCTTCTGGAAAACAGTGTTGATGCGGGTGCTACCAATGTTATCCTGGTCGTTAAGGATGCCGGCCGAACGTTGATCCAGGTCACCGACGATGGTGCGGGCATGACACCTACCGATGCGCGCTTGAGTTTCGAGCGACACGCAACCAGCAAGATCCGGAATGCCGAAGACCTCGCTTCCATTCGCACGAAAGGCTTCCGGGGTGAAGCGTTAGCGAGTATCGCGGCCATTGCCCAAGTGGAACTGAAGACGCGCAGGCACGAAGACGAGCTGGGCACCCGCGTACTCATAGAAGGCAGTCGTGTAAAAACCCAAGAGGCCATTGCTTGTGCAGCTGGCACTACGCTGAGCATCCGCTCCTTGTTCTTCAACGTGCCAGCTCGTCGGCAATTCCTGAAGAGCGACACCGTGGAATTGAAACACGTGATCGATGAATTCCAGCGTGTGGCGTTGGCGCATCCGGCCATTGCCTTCCAGTTGATCCACAACGAACAGGAAATACACCAGCTTCCTGCCGGCAATCCCGGTTCGGGGACCGGGACAGGTTTACGCCAACGCATCGTTCATGTGTTCGGAAGGAAGTACGACGAACGCTTGGTACCCGTTGAGGAAGCTACCGACTTCGTGCAGGTGAAAGGCTATGTCAGCAAGCCGGAATTCGCCAAACGCAGTCGCGGCGAACAGTACTTCTTCGTGAACGACCGCTTTATCCGCAGCAACTACCTGGAGCACGCGATCCGCAGGGCGTACGACGAGTTGGTAACGCGTGACAATTACCCAAGTTGGTTCCTGTTCATCACCATCGACCCGGCTTGGATCGACATCAACATTCACCCCACAAAAACCGAGATCAAATTCCGCGATGATCGTACCGTGTATGCCATCGTACATGCGGCTGTGCGAAGAGCATTGGGCAGGCACAATATCACCCCGAGCCTCGACTTCGAACCAGAACCCGCCATGCTTGTTTCAAGTGGGATGCCCAGCGTTCACCCCGTAGCACCCATCACACCTGTTCCAGCGGAATGGCGTTCGCAGGACATTGGCCGGAAAGTTGCCCCAGCGGGATGGCAGCAACTATTCGACCTGCCCACCTCACCACGCACACGACAGCATGACGACGTTGGGCCTGCTTTCCCTTCTCCGGATCAGGGATCCACGGTTCGGACAGCGCAAGCAGCACAAAACGTGTTGCCGATGCGCGAAACTGCTGACCTGGGTGCTCGACCGGTCTTTCAATTGCATGGCAGATACATCTTGGCACAGTTGCGCACCGGTTTTGTGGTCATCGACCAGCAACGAGCGCACGAACGGATCGTCTACGAGCGTGCAATGCGTTCATTGGAGAAAGGGAATGGTGCGAGCCAGTCACAGCTGTTTCCGGTAACCGTGGAATTCAATGCATCGGACCATTCATTGATGCTGGGCATTTTGCCGGAACTAACCGCCATGGGTTTCCAATTGGAACCATTGAGCGGCCGTAGTTTCGCAGTGAACGGGCTACCCACGGATGGTGGTGATGAGGAACCTGCCAAACTCATCGAGCAGTTATTGGAACAAGTGAAGAACGAACGCGGCACGTTGAAGGCTGAACGCCATGCAACGCTCGCACGCGGAATGGCGCGCAGCCTTACCGCACATGGTACACGCAGCATCGGAACCGTTGAAATGCACGACCTCATCGATCGCTTGTTCGCTTGTGAAATGCCCTACTTCACACCCGGCGGCAAACCGGTGCTCATCACCTACACCTTGGGGGAATTGGACGAACGGTTCGAACGCGCATGAACACGAGCGGTAATCTCTTCGCAGGTCTTCCGACAGTTGTGATGAACCTGCTCATACTGAACGCGCTGGTTTTTCTCTTCACATTGCTCAACCCGATCGAGCACATCACTGGCGACCTGAACGATCTGCTGGGTCTTCACTATTTCACATCACCCTTGTTCAGGCCCTGGCAGTTGCTCACACACATGTTCATGCACGGTGGTATCGGGCATATTTTCATGAACATGCTCGGTCTCTTCATGCTGGGACCAAGAGTTGAGTACCGATGGGGCTCACAACGATTTCTTACCTACTATCTTTTATGCGGCTTTGGTGCTGCGCTCCTGTACATGGGCTGGCTCTGGTTCGGTGCCCACGAGGCATTGGCTGTGATAAGCGGCGAAGACTTGCAGGCTGTACGCGACCAGGTGATGACCGGCGCAGAGGAAGGCATGCGGTACACCTACAACGATCCGATGATCCAGCAGGTTTATAGCCTTATGAGCACAACGATGGTGGGTGCGAGCGGTGCGCTGTTCGGGGTGCTGATCGCCTTCGGCATGCTGTATCCCAACGTGGAAATGATCATGCTCATGTTCCCGGTACCGATCAAAGCAAAATGGTTCGTGGTGATCTATGGGGCGATCGAACTTTTCAGTGGCGTTGCCCAGGTGCAGGGCGATAACGTCGCGCACTTCGCGCATCTTGGTGGCATGGTAGCGGGCTTTGTTCTGGTGCGCATATACGAGCGCAACAACACGTTCTACGATAATCCTTGGCGTTGAGAAATGGCGATCCGCGATGAACTAACGATGCAGTGGAAGATTGGCGGCACTCTGGTGCGGCTGATCCTGATCAATGTTGCGGTCTTTCTCGCGATGTTGGTGGTGGACCTCGTTCTGCTCTTCGCCGCACAAGACCCGCTGATGGCCGAAGGCATGGCCCGCACGTACATGCGCCAGTGGATCGAATGCCCGCAAGACTTGGGCATGCTCCTTACTCGCCCATGGACGGTGTTGACGTACATGTTCGCCCACGACGGCATGAACATCGGTCACGTGTTCTTCAACATGCTCATGCTCTGGTTCGCGGGTCGTTTGTTCCAGAATATTCTGGGGGATAAACGGCTGCTGGGAAACTACCTGCTCGGCGGGTTCAGCGGCTTGCTTTTATTCCTCCTGTTCTACAACCTGATGCCGATGTACCAAGGTGGCGGATGGATCGTTGGTGCCAGTGCGAGCGTGATGTCGGTACTGATCGGCATTGCAGCATACCGTCCGCAGATGATCGTGAACCTGATGATATTCGGTCCGGTGAAGCTGATGTACGTGGCGGGGATCCTCGTGGTGATCGACCTGGTATCCTTGCGTGTCGGGGACAACAGCGGCGGTCATATCGCCCATTTGGGCGGTGCGCTCTACGGGGTATTCAGTGCCCGCATGTTGGATAATGGAAAAGACCCGAGCATGGTGTTCGCGAACTGGCTCGATCGCCTCTGGGATTTTGTTCGCGGCCAAAAGCGAGCTCGCATGCGAGTGGAGAAACGCCCAACACGACGGGCAGGAGCCATGGTCGATTCCAACTATAACGCTGCCAAGAACGACAAGCAGGCACGCGTGGATGCTATTCTGGACAAGATCGGGCGGGGCGGTTATGATAGTCTTACAAAAGACGAGCGTGATTTCCTGCAACGTGCCAGCAAAGACTGATCCAAGCAAAATTCGGATGAACCCTTCGCTGGTTGGCGGTGGTGCGAAATTCAGGGCATGAAAGACCAAGGAACCAGCGATCTTCCGAAGCGCCCAAGTCGCTGGCACCGCCCGATCTGGTGGTTGAACGCGTTGGCCGTGATCGCCATCCTCCTTTCCTATTTGAGCATTCGGATGAACCCGGCCCATTGGTGGCCCATGGCATTCTTCGGCATCGCGTATCCATTCCTGCTGGTAGCCAATGTTGCCTGCCTGGTCTGGTGGTTCCTGTTCCGCAAAAAGAGAATGCTGCCTTCTGCCCTCGCAATACTGATCGGCTTCGGGCATGTGGGCGAATACGTGCAGGTGTTCGGGGCGGCCGATGCGCCGAAAGACCCCAATACTCCGTTCAAGGTGATGAGTTGGAACGTGCGGATCTTCGATCTCTACAACTGGAGCCACAGCGACCAGACCCGTGAAGAAATGCTGGATCTTATCCGGGTGGAAGACGCCGACATTCTCTGCATGCAGGAATTCCTGAACGAGGATAAAGGCAGCCAACCACCCGTGCGCGATCAATTGCTGAAGGACTATCGGTTCACGCACATGGCCGATGAGTATACCGCGCACACCAAACACGGTCATCATTTCGGCATTGCCACTTTCAGCACGAAGCCCATCATAGAAAAGGGTGCCATCCATTTTCCCGACGACCTCAACAACCTCTGCTTATGGACGGATATCGTGTTGGGCAACGACACCGTGCGCGTTTACAACGCCCATCTTGCCAGTCTGCGCTTCGGCGACCAGGATTACCAGTTCATGAAAGATGTTGAAGGTGCCTCAAAAACGGAATTGGAACGAGGTGGCAAGCGCATACTTCGGAGGTTGAAGAGCGGCTTCATTCGCCGTGCGGCCCAAATGGAAAAGATCACGGCGCACATGAAGACCAGCCCTTATCCGGTGATCTGGTGCGGCGATATGAACGACACGCCCATGAGCTATAGTTATCACCGGCTCCGTGAACTGGAGCTGACCGATGCGTTCGTGGAAAGCGGCCAAGGGATCGGACACACGTACATCGGCGCATTCCCCAGTTTCCGCATCGACCACATTATGAGTGGAAAGGAATTGCGGTCTTGGGATTTCCGCACACTGCCGGATGAATTGAGCGATCACCGTCCCATCACCTGCTGGATGGATCTCCGGTAACCGAAAGGCTCGAAGAGAGGAAAGGCCACAGGCCTTTCGAGATCACTCAGAGCACCAGGTAAGCGAGACAGAAGAGCGTAGCCGATAACACTGCGCTGACGATACCACTGGTAAGGATAAGCAAGGAGCGGCTGGCCGGAGGTGTGCGTTGCATGGAAATCTATCTGTGGAGTAGCGGGTAGACGAAGCACAGGTGCGGGGGTTGCCGCTGAAAACCCTGATCGGGCAAAATTTTTCTAACAGGCCGTAAATGGCCCTGACAGCGACAAGGCCGGAGATTATTCTCCGGCCTTGTTCAGGAGAAAATATCTCGTCAGTACTTGATGAAACGGGCACTAATACCGTTAACGCGGAGCGCATACAGGCCAGCGGCCAAGCCAGAAACATCCATCGTTCTTGCCTGAGTGCGGATCGTTCGCAGCAAACGACCGTCGAAAGCCAGCAACTCAACATTCAAAGCGCCGGGAGCTTCATTCAACAGCCTGAACGACAGTACATCCGATACCGGGATTGGGAATACGGCATTCAACGTCATCAT
>JANNYL010000472.1:0-4947 GCA_031410075.1 Flavobacteriales bacterium | reverse complement strand
TGCTTCTGTTCCATGGGCTTTCGGCACTGTTCGGCGGCGCTGTGTTGATTGCTGCTCCTGATGGATCCATCCTGGGTTTGCCGTTGTACCTGCTTGACCACACTCCCTTTCAGAGTTTCCTCATACCAGGCCTCATCCTCTTCACGGTGCTGGGCTTGGGCAGTTGCATCGGGTGGTTCCTCGTGTACCGGCGCGCTTCATCAGCAGGGCTGTGGGTGTTGGCGCTGGGCAGCGCCACTGTTATCTGGATCGTCACGCAAATGATCATGCTGCGTGGTGTGGATGTATTGCATGGGATCTATGGCGGGGTGGGTATAGCGCTGATCCTGCTAGCGCGACGGGTGAAGGGCTTGCATAGTGCTCCCCGTTCAGGCGACGCTCTTGGATAGTACGAGGTTCCTGCACATACTGACTTTGGTGCTGGCTGGTCTTGTTCTCCGTTCGCGCTCGGGTGGTGAGCTGCATGCATTACAAGAGAATTGGGAGGGATCGAGCTATGATGACTTCCTCACCGAAAGGCGCAAGTTGATGGCGCAGATCATACGAAGGGGGTATGAGACGTTGCAGTGAACAAGAGCAATGAAGAAGTACGCGACCCCACCATCGCCGAGAAGTTCACCACCTACCGCTTCTCAGACTACAAGGTGAAGGTGATAGACTCTTGTTCAGCCTGGTCGGGGCACTGGTGGCGGTGTCCTTCTATTGAGGGCGACCTTCGGGCGCACGTCCTACGGAGCGGCCGAAGGTGTGCTCGTCCTCATGAGGCTGAGCGCCGGCCTTTGAAGGAGCAGCGTTGACCTTTTCACCTCGGTCCTCGACCTCATGAGGGGAACCCGCGACCTCCTGAGGTGAAGTCCTGACCTCATGAGGGGCAGCGGTGACCTGAACAGGCTGAGCCGTTACCTCCTGAGGTGGAGCCGTGACCTCAAGAGGGGGTGCCGTTCCCTCATGAGGCGGAGCCGTGTCCTCAAGAGGGGGTGCTGTGGCCTCTTGAGGTAAAGCCGTTACCTCAAGAGGTGGCGCCGCAACCTGTTGAAGTGAAGCCGTGACCTCAAAAGGCGGAGCCGTGCCCTCATGAGGAGGAGCTTTGACCTTAATAGGAGGAGCCTTGACCTCAAGAGGTGGAGCCTTGACCTCAAGAGGGGGAGCCTTGATCTGCTGAATTGGAGCCGTGACCTCATGAGGCCGCCGAGGTGCCCGAGCAAGCGCCGCTTTTTTTCCGGCAGGGCGCAACCCCATGTGGGGTGCGGCTTGCGGGCGGTCATCTCACCCGGCCGGGTGAGCGTCCGCACCTCACCCGGCCGGTGTAGGAACTACCGGATGCACGGTTCGGCGCCTCCACTTTCGCTGTACACAAACGCTTGGGCACAGCATTGTAGGCCCATAACCAATGGCACTGACCATTTACACCGTGCGCCTCGGTTTCACAGGCGTCACCCCCGCAGCCCTGGTGGAACAAGGGCGCAACCACGTGGTGATGCTCACGGGCAACGTGGCCTTCCCCACGCCCACGCCCACCTTGCCCGCCATCACCGCGGCCTGCGATGTGCTGGATGTAGCCAACCAGGCGTACGACTTCAACCGCGGCAAGTTGGAGAAGCAGGCGCGGGACACGGCCTTCCAGGCGTTGAAGGACCTGATCCGCGAGCTGGGCGGCTACGTGCAGAGCAAGTGCGGCGGGGACAAGGACCTGATCCTGAGCGCCGGCTTCAATGCCCGCCGCCCCAACGACCCGCTGGGCCTGCTGCCCGCCCCGCAGGACATGCGCGCGCTGGTAACGCCCTATCCCGGCCGGCTGATCGTGCGGTGGAACGGCGTGAAGGGCCGCTCCATGTACCAGTTGTACATGACCACCGGCGATCCGCAGGATCCGGCGGGCTGGAGCCTCTTGTTGCAGAGCACCAAGAACAGCCACATCCTGGATGACCTTACCAGCGACAAGGTGTACACCTTCCGCACCGTGGCCCTCGGTACCGCCGGTGCCAGCCCGGTAAGCGACATCGCCAGCGCGAAAGCCGCGTAGCGTCACGCTGATGCTCTGAGCCCGCCGAAGGGCGAAGCGCGACACTACCACCTCAAACCCGCTCCCCGATCCATCGGGGGGCGGGAATGGGGCATTGGAAACACTCACCAACGCCTGCGCCGGGCTACGACGCAACACCCCATGGAACACCCGCAACCCAGCCCTGAACAACCCGCCATGCGTATCGTGTGGCCTGAAACCACCGATCCTCTTGAAATGCCCACATGCTACGAGTTTCCGGGCACGAGCCCCGAGGAGGGCGCTTCGCAGGATCCCTCCATCGTCTTCTGCAAATGGGAGGAACGCTTCGGCGTCTGCGAGATACAGGCGATCCTGCACATGCTGAACCATCTGTCCAAAGGCCTGCCCGGCCCGCTTCGTCGCCTGCTGCTGCGCCGCGCGGGCCGCTTCCCGAAGTTGCATGGTCACTTCGCCCCCTATGTGGGCTGCTTGGGATTCCATGCCGAAGAAGGCGAGATCATCGGCATGGACGAGTGCTGGCGGGAGCTGGAGAACGGGCAGCGGGAGCGCCTGTGGTGATCGGAGGGGAAGCCATTCCGTACGCGGTCTGTCGGGCTTCGTCGAAGGAATTTTCAGTTTGGTCCTTGACAACCGGTAGGGCGTTTCAGGAATCTTGGCCCCACAAAACAAAAACTACCTCCACATGAACACGAACAAGAACGCTTTCTCGATCGCCACGCTGGCCATGGCTTTGGCGGTGCCTGCCATGAGCTGGGGCCAGTGCAACATCAACGTCGGGCTGGACATCACCGAACCTGATTGTGGGGAGGTGGGCAATGGCTCGGTGACGATGACCGCTTCCGGCGGGGTGGAGCCTTACACCTACTACTGGAACGGAAGTGTTTCGGGGTCTACCGTCAGCGGCCTGGTGGCCGGCACCTATGACTATTGGGTGGAAGATTGGGCGAAGTGCTCGTTCAAGGGCTCCTTGGAACTGGTGTGCAAGGAAGAGGTGAACTGCAACTTCCGCACCCAGACGCAGGGCGGCTGGGGTGCTACGCCGAACGGCAACAACCCGGCGATGTACCTGCAGAACCATTGGGCCAATTGCTTCCCGAACGGCATCACCGTGGGCTGCGCTTCCAACAACACCCTTACGCTCACCAGCTCCACGGCGGTGAAGAACTTCCTGCCGAGCGGTAGCACCCCGAGCGTGCTCCCCAGCGACAAGGTGAACCCGGGCGGAACGTACAACAACGTGCTCGCCGGCCAATTGGTGGCAGCGGTGATCAACGTAACGGTGGATGCCTGCGACCCCGACTTCTCGCAAGCGACCGGCTGGTTGGGTGATGTCACTTACGTGGGCGGCACATTCGCTGGAATGACGATCTCGGAAGTGATCGATGCGGCCAACCAGTTCATCGGCGGCTGCGGCGGCTCTTACACGGCGGCACAGTTCAACGAAGCCCTCACCAACTTCAACGAGAACTACCACAACGGTACCGTGAACAACGGTTACTTCGAGTGCGGTAAGGGCGACAAGAAGTCGATGGCCGCTCCTGCTGATGGCGCGTTCGACCTGTACCCGAACCCTGCCACGGATATGTTCACACTGAACGTGGACCTGCAGAATGCCGGCTCCGGCACATTGTACATCCATGATGTGGCCGGTCGCGTGGTGAGCCAGCAGGCGGTGATCGCCAGCGAGGCGGGTCGTCGTGCCCTCAATGTGAACGTATCTGCCCTGAGCCCCGGCACCTATTCGGTTGCCCTGGTTTACGGCGGCCGCATCACTACCAGCCGCATTGTTGTAGCGAAGTAGGACTTGTAACACCTCAAAGCGAAGGGGCCGCCTCAGATCGAGGCGGCCCTTTCCTTTTGTGCTTTCGCTATCGCATCCCTGTCCGAGCCCTTGTTAGCCATGAGCGCATCCAACGGAAATGCCAGGAGATCCGGACTCGCCCTTCGGACATTGTTGTCCGACACGCCAGCAAGCCCCTTGCATCGCAGCGGACGCCATGTGCAGGGTTATTTCAGCGTTACATCCCGATCCGTCCGCATTGTGCGTTCTTTAACGGATGGACGCCCAGCAGGAGTTGACCGCGATACAGGCCGCCAAGGATGACCCCCGGGCGTTCACTCCGCTCTATTCCGCCTACCATGCCGTCATTTTCCGCTTCATCCACCGCCGCACCAACAACCGAGAGCTGTCGGCGGACCTTACCCAGCAGACCTTCCTGAAAGCCATGTTGGCCCTGCCGAAGTACACGTTCCAAGGCCTGCCGTTCAGGGCGTGGTTGTACCGTATCGCACTGAACGAGTTGCGCATGCACTGGCGCAAGAAGAAAGAGGTGGTCATGGATCTTGGCTGGGCGGAAGTGAAACCCTTGGCCGATGAATGTGGCGTGGCCCAACAAGAAGAGGAAATGCAATTGATAGCCAGCGGCCTGGGGCGATTGAAGCCCGAACAAGCCGAATTGATCGAACTCCGCTATTTCGACGGGTTGTCGTTCGCCGAACTTGGGCAGGTTCTGGGCATCGGGGAAGATGCCGCCAAAATGCGCACGCACCGTGTACTGGCCGTATTGCGCGAATACCTTGCACCTGCCACATGAGCCCTCGCTACCGCATATCGCCCAAGGGCCCGCAGAAACTCACGGACGCCGAGATCGGCGCCCACAAGGATGGGAGAGGGCTGTTCTACAACTACCACAAGGCGGTTAAGCCGTTGTACAAGAAACCATTGTACAGGGAACCCCGCGCCTTCATTGCCTTGCTGATCATTGTGTTGCTCGCGATACTGGTAAGCGAAGTGGCATTGAAGGAAGAGCAGGAAAAGAAGCCTTCAGTAACACCGCAACGTACGCGTTGAAAGCGCCGAAGCCCGCACGTGCAATTTGCACGTGCGGGCTTCGGTCAGTGGTCGTTCGTACTTAACGGATCACGCGCATTGTCAATTGTCG
>JANNYL010000471.1:0-7689 GCA_031410075.1 Flavobacteriales bacterium | reverse complement strand
ACCACGACAGGTCAATGACCCTGCCGGTACAAAACAATTCAGCCTCCTTATCCTCCTCCAGAACGGATCCGCGATTTGAAGGGAATTTGAACGCACACATCGTGAGACACCAACTCCACGCCACCTGTCGATGAGTTCCCTGCGAATGCCTTTCATATTCGTTATCGGTGCCCCGCGCAGCGGAACAAGTTGGCTACATCAGATGCTGGCCGAGCACAAGGCCATGGCGGGACTCGGTGCTACTGAACTCACTCTCTTCAGCAGATACTTATCACCATGGGTCACCAACTTTGCCAACGAAAAACGCGATAACGAAGCGGGCAAGTGGTCGCAAGGCCTTCCTGTGCTTTTCACGGATGAGGAGTTCGAGCAGCACATGCGCGGTTTTGTGGATGCCGTGTACACAAAGCTCCATGAACGGACTCCATCCGCAACGCATCTGTTGGACAAACATCCGAACTACAGCAATCACCTTCCTTTGATCGATCGCTTCTTGCCGCAAAGCAAGTTCGTTCACATCATTCGTGATGGACGCGAAGTTGCGGTAAGCATGATCAGCGTTCGGCGACGTGTGGGCCACAGTCCGGGTGAGGTACGTGGCGCTGCGACGGAATGGAAGCGTTGCATCACCAATGCAAGAGCCTACGCCGCCACACTAGGTTCGGATCGGTATTTGGAAGTGCGCTACGAGGACCTGGTAAATGACACTGCCGGTCAACTTGCCCGCGTGTTCGCCTTTTGTGGTATCGAAGCCAACAGAACATTCGTGGAAAGCGTAGCGGCGTCGCACAATATCGAAGTTCGCCAAGTAAGTGGCGGCGATGCCAGTTTGAACAAACTACGCGCAACGCCAGGAGCCATCTGGAAGGAAAAGATGAGCATCGCCGAGCGCAGGATGTTCGATCGTATTGCGGGCCCATTGCTGCGCGAACTAGGTTATGCTGGAACCGGTTGGTGGGCGCTAGGGGTCACCGACCATCTGTTCATGGTACCGTACGCGATCGCTGTTCGATTGAAACGAAGTGCACTGGCCATAAAGGAGATCTGGACTTCCCCGCTGGAAGGACCGGTATCCCGAACTTTGCCCGGATCCATGAAGGGTGATAAGCCAACATCCATTTCCAAACTCGCGTGAACTCCGTTCCATCAACTGACAGTGCTGTGCGAGAAAAGGTCCATGTTACACGAAGTTTTCTTCCGCCCCGTGCAGAATTGGACAAGTACATGGACCGCATATGGGCCAGCCACCACTTAACGAACAATGGCCCGCTGGTGCAGGAATTGGAAGCTCGGTTGAAAAGCGAGCTGAACGTGGAGCACCTCTTTTTCGTTGGGAACGGCACCATTGCTTTGCAGATCGCCATACGAGCCTTGGATCTTTCAGGTGAGGTCATCACCACTCCATTCAGCTACGTGGCCAGTACAACAAGCATTCTTTGGGAACGTTGTGTGCCGGTCTATGCGGATATCGACCCGAGCACCTGTTGCATCGATCCGGCGCGCATTGAAGAACGCATCACCGGAAGAACTTCAGCGATCCTTGCAACGCACGTCTATGGCTTGGCCTGTGATGTGGAAGCCATCGAAGCGATCGCGAAGAAGCACGGATTGAAGGTGATCTATGACGGTGCCCATGCCTTCGGTTCAACGTTGAATGGCCGCTCACTCATGTCCTTTGGCGATATCACCACAGGCAGCTTCCACGCCACCAAGATCTTCCACTCCGTTGAAGGTGGTTGCATAATAGCGCAGGATCCGGAAGTAGCGCATCGCATCATGCTCATGCGTCAGTTCGGGCATGTGTACGACGACCACTACTTGGCAGGGGTGAATGGTAAGAACAGCGAATTCCATGCGGCATGGGCCTATGTGTACTTGGTCATTTTCCGGCCATCATGGCCGATCGCGAAGCCCAATGGAAGCGCTATTCCGCAGCATTCGCCAAAGTGCCTGGTCTTGCCATTTTGCCCGTACAAAAAGGACTGGGGTTCAACCATAGCTACTTCCCACTGTTGTTGAAGGACTATGATTCAATGGAGCTTGTGCGAAATGGTCTCCTCCAGGAAGACATTATTGCCAGACGATATTTCTATCCTTCATTGGATGAACTGCCCTATCTCGCCACCACTCAGCCCTGCCCAATATCCCGAAGTGTTGCTTCGCGCGTGATCTGCCTCCCCATGTTCCATGGGCTGACTTCCATCGATCAGGATCGTGTGATCGACGTAGTGATGCACAAGTTGTCCAAAGAAAGCTGACCTTTAGCAAGTGGATCTTCTCATCATCGGTAGCAGCGGTCATGCCAAAGTGATCATCGACATTGTGGCTGCGGAAGGCAGGCACCGCGTGATCGGTTTGTTGGATGATAAACGGCCTGCAGGTGAAGAAACCTTGGGAATACCGGTTCTGGGCCGCATTGATCAATTGAATGAGGTCATGGATCGAACCAATGCGCGACATGGGGTGATCGCTGTGGGTGACAACGGGGGGCGTATGCGGGTAGCCGAATACATCGCCGATCATATGCCTGGATTCAGCTTCGTCCATTTGTTGCACCCATCGGCTCTTCTAGGTTCGGATGTCAGCATAATGCCCGGTACGGTGGTGATGCCTGGTGCTATCATCAACGCGTCCTCACATATCGGCCCGCATTGCATTATCAATACTGGAGCATCCGTCGATCATGATTGCGCCTTGAGCAGTTTCGTCAGCATTGCGCCCGGGGCTGTCCTGGGCGGGCGTTGTCAGGTGGGTAGCGGCACTGCTATTGGCATGAACGCGGCTCTGGTCCAAGGCATCATTGTCGGCACCCATTGTGTGATCGGTGCAGGGTCTGTCGTCCTTGAAAATGTACCGGACCTGCATGTGGCTGTTGGCGTACCGGCCAAGTGTATTCGAACCCGCTTGGTAGGAGAACCTTATCTATAGGCCTGCATTCCGCACATTTGCGGTCCGCTCCAAGATGCCAGTCGTTTGTGTTCATATGCCCGCGTACCGACATGCGGCTTTTATCGCGCAAGCGATCGATAGCGTATTGGCGCAGAAAACCGATTTCGACGTTCATATACTTATCGGAGAAGACGGAAGCGACGATAGCACACCTGACATTTGTCGCGAATATGAACGCCTATATCCGGATCGCATCCGGGTGATCTATCGTGACCGATCGAAGAAAACGGACTACGCCGACAGCCTGCCGGGCCGCCAGAACGTGATCGATCTCTACAAACAAGCCACCGGCGAATTCGTTGCCCTGCTCGAAGGAGACGACTATTGGATCGACACGAACAAGCTTCAGGCGCAAGTGGACCATTTGCGCGCGCACCCCGAACAAAGTTTCTGTTTCACCAACGCGTACAACTTGTACCCAAGTGGCAAGCGCGAAGACTACGTCCGGGGCTGGCTTGGGGGTAAGCTTCCAGAAGCAGAAATGCAACAGCGGGATATCGTTGCGAAGAACTTCATTCCCACCGCCGGTGTTATGTACCGGCGTGATCGATTGACCCGATACCCGCCCATTTTCCAAACAGTAGCTGCCCTGGACCAAGTGCTGTACATCACGCTCGCTGAACAGGGTGGGTTCGGTTTCCTGGACCGCATGAGCGCGGTCCGGCGCATTCACGAAGGTGGCGTTGTAAGCATGAAGGGGCTTCTGGTAAAGATCGATCGAAGCCTTCATCAATTGCAGGAAATAGACGTGATGACCGAAGGCCGTTACGCTGAACTTCTGCTTGACCGTCGCGCGGAACTCAACCGCATGGCCATTCAACATGCCGTGGATTCCGGCGAACCCGAAAAGGGAGCGAAATACTTGAAAGAACTCGTGAAACACCCAGGCCTCCGCGAACGCACAAGTACGCGGGAACTGCTGAGATCAGGTATACTCGTGCACACACCAGCTCTCGCGAGGATAGTTCATCGCTACCGCAGCACCCATTGATGTTTTTCGCACGCTACCTGTACACTAGTTGAACCATGCGGATCTGTATCGTATCGCCGAACCGCAACGCATGGAGCGAAACTTTCATCGCCAACCACATCGCACACTTGCCCGGGGTTGAACTCGTGCTTACTGATGGTCACTTGCCGAAACGGAATGCTGACGGTGGCCTGTTATTGGCCCCTACGCTGGTGAAACGTGTACTGCAACGCGTTCGGAAAGCGGACCCGGTCGGAATGCTGAACGGCACCATTGCACGCCTGCTCAAGCAGCATCGTATTGCAGCGGTGCTGGCGGAATATGGCCCGACCGGCGAGGCCATGCTGGAAGTCTGCCAACGCGCGGGTGTTCGTCTGATCGTCCACTTCCACGGGATCGACGCGTTCCATGTGAAATTGCTGAAGGACAACAACAACTACCAGCGCATTTTCAAAGGAGCTTTTGCTATCGTTGTGGTTAGTCGCGAAATGGAACAACAGCTTTTGAAGCTGGGCTGCCCGCGCGAAAAACTGCACTACAACTGCTATGGCATCGAGGTGGATCGCTTTACGCCATCGGCGCCGGACAAAGCCCCCAAACATTTCTTGGCCGTGGGTCGCTTTGTAGACAAGAAAGCACCACACCTCACGCTTCTCGCTTTTCACAAAGCCTGGCGGCGGGATCCCGAACTGCGGTTAACGATGGCTGGCGAAGGCCCCTTGTGGGAAAGCACCAAGCAACTCGCCCAAGCAGAAGGCCTCAATGGCACCGTCGACTTCCCTGGCGTGATCGAGAGCGCCCAAGTGGCGCAGCGCATGCAACATGTGCGCGCTTTTGTGCAGCACAGTGTTGTTACTGCGGATAACGATCACGAGGGCACACCGCTCAGTATTCTGGAAGCCATGGCCAGTGGCCTGCCGATAATATCAACCCGACATGCGGGAATTCCGGATGTGGTAGAACATGGGGTTGAAGGCCTGCTTTGCGCAGAGCGTGACATCGAATCAATGAGCCAACACATTTCTAAGCTGGCCAATGAGCCTGCCCATGCCAGAACCCTCGGTGAGGCGGGTCGTTTGCGGGTCGAACGGGATCACCGATTGGTTGATCGGTTGGGGGAATTGTCCGAGATCATTGGCGCAAATGCGATGTGATCCTAACTGGATCTCCGACCACTTCAGGAAGGGCATAAGCAAAGTCACGGAGGCATCATATCGCGGTTGATGAATCCCGAAGGACCAGAGAGGACGAGCGGTAACCATCTTGCGGCGAATTCCGCCCATCGCACCATGCGAATCGCCTATATCACGCACTATGCCGATCTGTACGGGGCCAATCGTAGTCTGTTGGATCTGGTGCTGGAAGCGCGCTCTCGTGGTGCTGTTGATCCTGTAGTGCTTTTGCCCAAGGCAGGGCCTTTGTCAGAGCGCCTCGCATTGGAAGGCATTGAGCATGCTATTGTTCCGTGGGAGCTTTGGATGAGCGATCGCTACTATGTGGGTCATGCACATCATCGATTGAAGCAATATCTCGGGTACCAGCGCGATGCACGCGAACGGGCCAAGCGGAACGAGCAAGCATTGCCTGCTGTGTTGGAACAACTTCGGCAATGGAACCCACAGCTTGTGCATGTCAACAGTGCCGCCGTTTCACTGGTGCCGGGTTTGCAGAAGCACCTGAAAACACCCTTGATCTGGCACATCCGTGAGCTACCAGAGGATCAGTACCTGCTGCACTTGGATGCTGGACGAAAAGTGTATGGTAAATCTTTACGAGATGCGGATCGACTTATCGTGATCAGCAAAGCAGTTGAAGCCGATGTTCAACGCTATGCTGGAAAGTCAATAGCGGCGGACGTGATCTACAACGGTGTTCTGCGCCTCTCCGAATATGCCGAACTGGCCTTGCAAAGTGAAGAGCGTTGGCGGTCGCCAAGTCCCTTCACCTTCCTATTGGCCGGGCTGATACACCCAAGCAAGGGTCAGGAAGAAGCGATCCGTGCATTGGCGTTGGTGAAAGAACAACGCCCTGATGTGCGCTTGGTGATCGCCGGAGGCGGAAAAACAGAACACCTGAAACGGCTCATCGCCGAAACAGGTCTCCAAACGCATGTGGACCTTCGCGGATTTGTGCCCGATATGCGCCCGCTCTTCCTCAGCAGCCATGCGTTGTTGATGTGCAGCCGCAACGAAGCCATGGGCCGCGTTACGGTGGAAGGCATGGGCAGCGGCTTGCCGGTGATCGGCCATAACAGCGGCGGAACCCCGGAACTGATCGGCGGCGAGCACGGCGGGCTGCTCTATGATCACGGCCCCGAGGAATTGGCCCAATTGATGATCGGCCTTGCAAGCGATCCTGCGAAAGCACGGGAAATGGGCCAGCACCAGATGCGAAGTGCAGCGGACCGTTTCAACGTGGAGCGCTACGCTACCGAAGTATTGGGTGTGTATCGCTCGGTACTTTCGCGCTTCGCCAAATGACCGTGCCGCTTATTTCCCTCATTACCCCGAGCTATCAGCAGGCGGCATATTTGCCAGAATGCATCGCTTCTGTCCATGAACTGAACAGCGGGCAGGGCGTGGACCACATCGTTGTTGACGGAGGCAGCACGGATGGCTCGAAGGAGGTGATCGAACAGAACGCCCATCTGCTTACGTGGTGGTGCTGCGAAAAAGACAACGGCCAAAGTGATGCCATCAACAAAGGCTTGGCACATGCCACTGGCGCTGTGTTTGGTTGGTTGAACAGTGATGACGCCTTGCTGCCGGATACGCTGCGAAAAGTCAGCGATGCCTTCGCCCATGATCCTGATCTGCTCGTATTCGGCGGGCGGTTGATCCATCGGAGCGAGAACGGTGATCGCGTCTTCGAACGTTTGAACGACACAAGCGACACAGTGCGCCTTTTCGCCGATCCCATCGTGAACCAACAGTCCACGTTCTACCGGATGCACGTGGTAAAAAGCATCGGTGGCGTTGATCCGGCCCTGCGATACGTGATGGACGTGGAACTGTGGTGGCAACTGCTCTTCCGCTTTGGCACATCCCATTTGCGTTTCGACGCTGTTGAACTCGCCATCTTCCGAATGCACTCGGCGAGCAAGACCATGGGCGAGCACAGTGGATTCATTGAAGAACTAGCCGACCTTCTTCATGGTCTATGCACACGAGTTGGCCACGGCGAGCTTGCGGCCATCATTGCAATCGGTTATCCAGAAAGAAAGCCATTGCGCGGCATACCGGCGAACGCCGAACAGCACGCCCAGATCGTGCATATTATGGCCGTTCACTTCCTGCTGAAGTGGAACGGACACATGCACACAGAACCACAATTTGGCATGTTGAAAACCCTTTGCCAAAGCGGCCTCGTTCAGCCCGGAGAACTATTGCCGGAAATGAAAGAACGTTGGGACCTGGTGAAGAAGCGAACGAGTCTTGGGTCGTGGAACCTTTTCCGCGCGCAACGGAAGATCAAACACTTGTTCCGATGAAGGTGAGTGTGATGATCCCGGTGTTCAATAAGGCGCCGTGGGTGAAAGAGGCGATCGACAGTGTGCGCACGGGAACCTTCCAAGACTTCGAGATCGTATGTGTGGACGACTGCAGCACCGACAACAGTGTGGAGGTGTTGAAGAGCATCGATGATCCACGAATGCGCATAATTCAACTGGACAAAAATCGCGGACCCGCCGGTGCAGCTAACGCCGGCATCGACGCATGCCGGGGAGAGTACATCGTGCGAATGGACGCGGACGATATCGCCATGCCCGA
>JANNYL010000470.1:0-7329 GCA_031410075.1 Flavobacteriales bacterium | reverse complement strand
ACCTCCCCCAGAGCCTGTTTTCAAAGTCCATTTCAACGCGGAGCCGCAGAGGGCGTAGAGTTGCGCAGAGGTCAGCTGGACGAAGAGAATGCTCAGCGCAGAGGTGATCCCGCGAAGCGGGATCCTCTGCGACCTCATCAGATCTTGTCGCAGCCCGAACTCTGCGTACTTCTTGCCTTTGCGCCTCTGCGTTTGGTTTCAGAGCGTATCCCAAGTCAATTTGCAAACAGTTTCTCAGAAACCGTTACGGCTTGAACTTGTACTCATAGGCCACACCGAAGATCCAGCGGTACTGCAGGTTCGAGAGGTTCTGCTCGCGATCGTAACGCAAGCTCAGGTCGATCGCATGGTCCTTCGTGATCTCCCATTCCACGCCGCCGCCATAGCGCATGCCGATGATGCGATTGCCGGTGAAGTGCATCGCGGTGAACGACTCCATAGCCACGTACGGGTCGAAATCGAATTTCGGGGTCCGCCATGAAAGCTGTAAGCGGTTGCGCACGATGTCGCGGTAGCGGATGGGCACAATGAACTCGTGTTGCCAGATCAAGCGGTAGCCCAAACTGTACGCCCCGAACTTGTATTCGGTGTCGCCCTGCACGTCGATGCGGTGGGTGTTGTTGCTGTACTTGTCGCGGAAGTTGTAGCGGTGCTCCAGCGTAAGGCGCGCGTATTTGTGGAAGCGGTAACGCACGCCTGCCACTGTATAAAGGAGCTTGCTGCTGGTGAGGTTCTCGTTGCCGCGATAGCCCACTTCACCGGTGAGGCGGAAATTGTACTTGAAGGATCGTTCCAGCTTTTTCTGCTTGGCCACATCCTTTTCCTGCTGCTCGGGGGTGCGCACTTTCTTGCTCTTCTTCTTCTCCTTGAAGAAGCGCATTTCGAAACCGGAGCTCAGCCACAATTCCGCATCAGTGCTTGGTAAGCGCAATGGTTTTTCCTGCGCACGCGCCGAGAAGCACGCGAACAGCATGAGAAGGAAAAGAGCGGTTCGCGAAAGGGAACTCAATAGTTCAGGGCCGTCAGCGTACCCACGTTCACCACATCATCCTTGCCCGTTGCGCTCGCGGAAGCTTGAACCGCGACCTGGCCGCTGGGGCAATTCGCCAAAAGACTATTGCACTCACCGAACGTGTACACCCGGTAATCGCCTTCGCGCAACCACGAGAACACGAAGAGGCCATCAGGACCGGTGCGCACATCATCGTCGTAGAAATCGTGATCACCGTACACGATGTACACACGCGCTTCCGGATAGGCGTATGGTTCGCCGGTGGGCGTTCCGCTGATGGAAACGTTCTGGCGCACCACGTACCCGCGTATTTCGGATTTCCCGCCAATGCCGGGTTCTTTCTTGCAAGCAGAAAACAGGAAACACATCAGCACAGTGAGAAAAGTTAACGAACGCATCATGATCCAGTTAAGGCGCGCTAAAGTAGAAGGAGTAGGGTGGTCTCACACGGAGGGGCGAGGGATGCTTGTGTGGGTGTCACGCGGAGGCGCTGAGGCGCGGAGAAATGCGGGTTCGGTAAGAGTCACGCGGAGGCGCTGTGACGCGGATAATTTCACGTGAAGGGCCAATGATCAGAAATTGTTCACGATACGTTTCAATCCTTGCTTCAATGTGGGAGCGCCGAAGTTGACCAGCAGGCCTACCCGCAGGTCAAGTAGGCGGAGATACGTAAGGACCTGTTTGCCATGGACCGGGGCGAACTGCTCAACGGACTTCAACTCAACCACCACTTGGCCTTCGACTAGAAGGTCTATGCGCAGACCATCATCGAATCTCATTCCATCAAATTCGAACGACACGAGTTTTTGCCGTTCGACACGCAAACCTCGATTCACAAGACGCCGAGCCAGCACGGTTTCATAAACCGACTCCAATAGGCCGGGTCCGAGTCCTTGATGGATCTGAAAGCACTCATCAACGATGATACCGGTAATATCATTGAGTTCCATTCGGTGTGGAAAGTAATCGTCTACGTCTTCTAACGACAGCCTTGACAGTGAAATCCGGGAACAAGGTCAGCTGTGCCCTCTGCATTCACCGCGCCTCCGCGTGCGAACCCCAACGCCCTGCATTCACCGCGCCTCAGCGTCTCTGCGTGCGAACCCCAACCCTCTGCATTCACAGCGCCAGAGCGCCTCTGCGTGCGAACCCCAACCCTTCTTTACACCTGTGCCGACCCCGCGTACAACCGCTCCACCACTTCCGCGCAACGCGTCATGATCACCTTTCGGCGAAGGGAAAGCTTCGGGGTGAGCTCGCCTGCGTTGATGGTCCATTCGGTGGGTAGCAATGCGATCTTCTTGATCTGCTCCCAATGACCAAGATCCTCATTGGCGCGATCGATAGAGGGTTGGTAAAGCGCGATCACACGTGGATCCAACACAGCTTCTTCCTTCGTATTGAACGGTATGTTGTTCTGCGCGCAACGCTCTTTCAATGCCTCGAAGTTGGGGACGATCAGTGCGGCTGGGAATCGCTGGTACTCACCTACCACCATCACTTGTTCCACCAATCGCGAAGCCTTCAGTTTGTTCTCGATGGGCTGCGGGGCCACGTATTTGCCGCCGCTGGTCTTGAACATTTCCTTTTTGCGATCGGTGATGCGGAGGAAGCCTTCGCTGGTCAATTCGCCGATATCGCCGGTATGGAACCAGCCGTCCGGTGTAAGCACTTCGGCGGTCATCTCAGGCTCATTGTAATAGCCGATCATCACATTGGGGCCTTTGATGAGGATCTCGCCATCCGCAGCGATACGCACCTGCACATCGCGAATGGGTTTGCCCACGGTACCGAAGCGGAACTGGTCATTGCGTGCATCGTTCACACTCACGACAGGACTCGTCTCGGTAAGGCCGTATCCTTCCATGAGCGGAATGCCCGCCGCGTTGAAGATGCGCGCGAGCCGCACTTGCAGCGCACTGCTGCCACTGGCCAGGCAACGCACATTGCCGCCCAACGCCGCTTGCCACTTGCTGAAGATCAGTTTGCGTGCGAGCTTCAACTGTTGGTCGTACCACCACGAACGGCCATGCACATCGTAGCGTTCGCCGAGCGCCAAGGCCCAGAAGAAGAGCATGCGTTTAACACCGGTGAGCGCTTCACCTTTCGCCAGGATACGCGCATAGATCTTCTCCAACAAACGCGGCACAGCCGTGAACACATGCGGTTGCACTTCGCGGATGCGATCGCCGAGATCTTCGAGCGTGGGCTGGAAATAGATGCTCACCCCTGTACGCATATAGAGGTACATGAGCATGCGCTCGTAGATGTGGCAGAGCGGCAGAAAGCTGATGGTGCGCGCCCCGCTATCCACGGGTAGTCGCTCGAAACTCGCCTCCACGTTGCTCAGGATGTTGCCGTGCGTGAGCATCACCCCCTTGGGCCGGCCGGTTGTTCCGCTGGTATAGATGATGCTGGCCAGGTCGTGGTACTTCACGTTCTGCTTGTACCGATCGAGCAATGCACGGTCACCGTTCGCGCCAAGGTCCAGCAATTCGCTCCAGTGGCGTGCACCTTCCAACCGATCGAAACTGAAAAGGTGTTCGAGCGCTGGAGCATCGGTTCGGGCTTCCATCCCTTTGGCCAGGATGTCCTTGTCCCCCGCGAAGAAGAGTTTGGCTCCGCTATGCTTCAGCACATAGGCATAGTCCCCTGCGGCGCTGGTAGGATAGAGCGGAACATTGATCGCACCGATGCGCAACAGCGCTTGATCGAGCAGGCACCATTCAGTGCGGTTGCCGCTGGCCAGTGCCACCTTGTCGCCGGGTTTGACCCCCAACGACATCAAGCCCATGGCCAAGCACTCGCTCACGTCCAACACCTGTTGGGTGCTGTACTTCCGCCATTCGCCACCTTCTTTTGTGGCAAGGCAATCGGCCTGCGGGCAGTTGGCCAGTTGGTGGTCCAGAATGTCGAAGAGGCGTTCGATCTTCATCACTTGATCTCCACGTCGAATTTCAGCGTGATGCCGCGCATCGTAATGCCATCCTTGAAGTTGAAACGCTGGGTCACGGTTCCGGTGCGGCTCTGGTCCAGGTAGAAGATCTTCTCCACGCGTTTGTTGTCCCGGTCTTTTCCAGCGTTCATGTCGATCTCGAAGATCACGTTCACGGCGCTGTCCTTGAGGCTGCTGCGGCGCACGTTGTGTGTGCTCACCTTGGCCAAGAGCTTCACCTGTGTGTCGCCGCCGGCGAAGATCACCTGTCGCGCGGAACCTTCGTCCTTGTTCAATTGAAGGGTGGCATCGGTACCTGTGGTAACCACCTCCTTCTCGGTAAGGGATACATTGGAAATGGCGATCTTGGTTTGGGCCTGAAGACCGATCGAAACAGAGAGTGCGGCGATCAATAGGATCGTTTTCATGGTCACGGATTAGGACAGGTGGCCACTAAGATCGAATTTCGGCGCATCAACTCGACAAACAAAGCACATCATTATGGAATTGAACCTCCGCTCTTCGATCATCGGGGCAACCCTGGCAACGGCCTTGGTCGCTATTTACAGTTTCAAGGCGCCTTCTGCCCCAGAGGCATACACATGGCGGCAATTCAGCACGATCGAGAGCGTCGTACCCGGTGGTTTGGGCCGTTCGCGCATGATCATCAGCGATCAAGCTGACCAGACCATTGAAAAAGACCTGCTGAACTTCTACAGTTTGACCGGCATCAACTTCAAGAACGTCGCCAACAACGATCGCTTGATCGTGGACAACATCAACACGTGGACGGCCGAAGGTTGGGAACTGACCAATGTGACAACGGGTGTGCAGAGCAACGACAACAACGGCATCTTCATCACACGGTATTTGTTCCGCAAGCCGGTGTAAAAAGTAGTGCCCGAAGAGCGACAGGCCTCGCCACCGAAGTCGTCTTTTAGAGCCTGCTACAATCTGGTCTACAACGGCAACACCCACCCTCGTTGCCCTTTCGGCAGCTGTGGCAGCTGTGGTTCTTGAGAAAAGATCCCGTAGACCGAAGACCCTGATCCACTCATGGCGGCATAGGTGGCTCCCGCCTGTACGATGCGTTGCTTGGCTTCTGCCACGGCAGGATAGGCGCTGAGCACGTATGGCTCCATCACGTTCACGAGCTTGCCGTTCCATTGCGCATGTGGAAGTGTGGTGAGGACCTCTGCGAGATCGCACTGGGCTGGGGCTGTGGGCGTGTTGGCATACACTTCGGCCGTGCTCACATGCACGCCCGGGTTGATGAGCATCAGCCACCACCCACGCAGATCAACGTTGATCGGAGAAAGCACCTCGCCCCGACCGGTCGCCACTTGAGCGCCTTTTCGCAGGAAGAAAGGGCAATCGCTGCCAAGGCCGCTGGCGATCGCATGCAGTTCGTCCGGGCCGATCCGCAGGTTCAACAGCTCGTTCAACAGGAGAAGGGTATGCGCCGCATCGCTGGATCCTCCACCAAGTCCGGCACCGATGGGAATGCTCTTCAGCACATGGATCCGCAGGCCAGGCAAAGGCTTTGATCGGTTGATCGCCATGGCGGCCTTTACGCAGAGGTCCTCTTGCGGATCACCAGGAACAGGTGCTCCGCTGCGTTCCATCACGACTTGTCCG
The DNA here is from genome assembly GCA_031410075.1 of Flavobacteriales bacterium. GTDB lineage: Bacteria > Bacteroidota > Bacteroidia > Flavobacteriales_F > PHOS-HE28 > PHOS-HE28. The sequence goes on along the minus strand of JANNYL010000470.1, from coordinate 1,744 downwards.
GGAGTGAGGGATCCATCTACCAACACTTCCAACGCATCGTACACGGCGATCGGCAGCATCACCGTCTCCATGGCGTGGTAGCCATTGGTTCGCTTGCCCAACACATGCAGGCCCAGATTGATCTTGGCGTTGGGGAACTTGAGCATGGGGATGCGAACATAGAACTTCACCCTTCCCGGATGACCTGGTATGCTGAAATGGAGCTTGGGTATAGTGTCCACGCCCCATCTGTTCATAACTGCCGTTCGTCGCCTTCCATCGCCGAATGATGCCCGGATAGCTTCGCCGCCAAGCACCGCGCGCTAACGCGGCCCTTCGTGTTGTCCCTCATCGCACCGTACGTCCTCTATGCGCTCATCGCGGCGTTGGTCATTCTGGCCTTCTTCCACTTCGTGATCTTCAGCCGGTTGGCCTTCAAGCATCCCCGGGTGGAGCCCGATCGCGATCTGCCCGTGAGCATAGTGGTATGCGCGCGTAACGAAAGCAACTCGCTACAGCAGCTCATTCCATTGCTGATGGATCAGGACCACGCGGAGTTCGAAGTGGTGGTGGTGAACGACCGCAGCGAGGATGATACTTGGGAAATGCTGCAGTGGATGAAGCCGAACCATCCGCGGTTGCGGCCGGTGAACATCCAGGCGGACGAGAAATTCAGCTACGGAAAGAAGATAGCATTGGGCGTAGGGATCCGCAGCGCGAAGTATGCGCACGTGCTGCTCACTGATGCCGACTGTATGCCAGTGGGCCGCGAATGGGCCAGCACGATGTGCGCTGGATTCCGCAATGGCAAGAAGGTGGTGATCGCCTTCAGCCCATACGAGAAGCGGAGCGGGTTCACGAATCTGATCGAGCGGTTCGATGGGATCAGCAAGGCGATGCAATACATCAGCTTCGCGCAGGCGGGCTTTCCGTACATGGGTGTGGGACGGAACCTCGGCTACACACAGGACATGTTCCTCACTGCCAAAGGGCCAAGGCGCCACTCCGCGCTCATGAGCGGCGATGACGATCTGTTCATCAACGAAGTGGCGCGTGCGAACAACACCACATCCGTTTCCGATGGCCGATCGTTCATGACCACACGCGCTACACCGGATCTTGCCACATGGATCCGCCGCAAACGCAGGCACTACACCACCGCCCGGTTCTATCGGTTCGGTCATCAGGTGCTGCTGACGTTGCTGCCCTTTGCACGCTTTCTGTTGTGGGCAACGGTGGCGTACTTGCTCATCACCGGTCATTACATGCACGCGTTGATCGGCGTGGCTGTGGAGATCCTCATATTCCTTCCGATCCGCATGTTGGCGATGCGTCGCCTCGGTGCTGGCGGAATTATCTGGCTAACACTACCTCTTGAATGGCTGTTCCTACTTTTGGAGCCGTCGCTGTACATCAGCACGCTCCTGATAAAACCCCGCCGATGGAAATAAGCGATAACCTCAGCGAAAAAGGCGTCTATGACCTGGCCTTGGTACGCCGCTGCGTGGAGAAGAAAGATCAGAAGGCCTACGCCGAGCTGATGTCCCGCTACCGTGATTCGATCTATTTCATGTTGTTGAAAATGATCAACAACAAGGATGATGCGGAGGATCTCACGATCGAAGCGTTCGGTAAAGCGTTCCATCGCTTGCACCAGTACACGCCAAATTATGCGTTCAGCACATGGCTCTTCAAGATCGCGTCGAACAACTGCATCGACTGGATCCGCAAGCAGAAGAAGAAAATGATGAGCATCGATGCACCT
>JANNYL010000469.1:0-3681 GCA_031410075.1 Flavobacteriales bacterium | reverse complement strand
AGGCCAGGATGTAGCGCGACTTTCCGAGAATGCTGAAGCCGAAGCGCGCCGCCTGTGGCAGATGTCCAACCTCATGCGCCAAATGCTGCAACCAGCGCCAAGTGCTTTCTATCGACCCGTTGCCGTATCCATCGCTGGCGAACCACTTGCCCGTGAACCATATCGTGCGGCCCACAGTGATCGCACCACCTCGGTGGTAGCTATACCAAGGCACGCGCAACCAATTGTCGTTGGCCTTCCGGATGCGCGCGTGCTGGAGCAAATGCAGCGGTACGTCGGTCACCGTGTGCAGCACTGCGCAAGCGAGCTCGGTCAAGGAACCATCCGGTCGGATCAGGGTAGAAGGCGCTGGCACTGGGCTACAATGGACTACTGGGCCTTCGATGTCGCGTCCAAATGATCTTTGTTCTGTGCCGCTGGAACGGGTCTCACATCGTCTTGATCCCGTACAACTTGCACAACCAGCCAAGGTGCCCGATATGAGAGCCTTCATGGCGAATACCGTGGGTGATCACATCGCGCATGGTATCGCCGAAGGGTAGTCCCGTAATGTTCGGCCCTTCCAATTGTTCGTCGGTAAGCGTTGGCAAATGCGCCATGGTTTTCTCGTGTACGGTTTTGAACGTGTGCCAGATCTCGGCGAACGGTGGACATTCCTCTTTGGGCAGCCCAACAGAACCCAACGTGAAATGCTTGGCCCAACTGAATTTCTCGAACGGCCCGCCCGTGGCTCGTAGGAACAAACCATTCTCGCTCGTTGCCAAATGCGCGACCAACCAAAAAACCGTATTCAGTTCCTTGCCTTCGCATACGAATCGCCGATGCACATCCACATCGTTCAGCCCGCGCAAGTAGAACAAGGTGTATTCACGCGTGCGGCCCAGCATGTGGGCAAGAACTTGGGCTTCGGTTTTCATGGGCTTGGGTGTTGCCGCAAAGGAAGTCACGCGGAGCGGAACGTCTTTTTCAACTCAACTCTTGAACCGGAACTTCGAACGACTTCTTGAAATCCACGAGCAGAATGTATCGCGTGCGATCACCTCGATTCCACGCTTCATGCTCCAACGTGTCATCGAATACGAACGCTTTGCCGGGTGCCCAGTTGTACGGTGTCCGCCACTCGTAGTCCGCAAGGCCGGTTGTAGTGATAAGGCCCAAATGACAACGCAGAACTTCGCTGGTATGTCCCACATGTGGTTTGATCACCGTGCCGGGCACCAATGCCGAAAAGCCTGCGGTTACCAGGCCGGGAATTGATTCGACCAAGGCTGTGGTCCTGGGAGCGAGTTCGCAGTTGTTCTCCAACTTGTTGCCGAAGGCACGCAGCCCCAACACATCCCATTGCCCATCATACAAGCCGGTCTTATGCCAAGGTTGGAAGGTGCTTCCGTGCTGATCTTTTCCGCCGATGATGTGGTTGAGTTCTTCAAGAACGATCCTCCGATCAGCTTCCAGTTTTGCCAGAAATGGAAATAAGGTCGGCTCGGTCATTTGCTGGGAGGCTGGTTCGTTGGGTCAAGGAAGGGTCTCTTCACCTTCGATCGTTCACTTTCTGAGCGTTCAAAGGCATGCTATCATTCCGCATAGGGGTAACTTCGACCTCCGTTTTTGGAACGCATGCCCGGCAATTCTTTCGGTTCCCTTTTCCGCCTTACCACGTTCGGTGAAAGTCACGGCATTGCCATTGGCGGTGTGGTTGACGGCTGCCCGGCCGGGTTGAAGTTGGACCTGAACGCCATTCAGCATGAACTTGATCGCCGCAAGCCCGGAAGTACCCCGTTGGGCACTTTGCGCAAGGAAGCCGATACGGTCGAATTCCTGAGCGGGATCCTGGAGAACACCACGCTGGGCACGCCCATTGGTTTCCTGATCCGCAACAGTGATGCGCACAGCGGTGACTATGATCACCTGAAAGACACCTTTCGACCCGGTCACGCGGATCTTACCTGGGAGCAGAAATTCGGGATCCGTGATCATCGCGGAGGTGGTAGGGCCAGTGCTCGCGAAACAGCTTGCCGGGTGGTGGGCGGTGCCATCGCGCGCCAATTGATCGCCCATTCAGGGATAGCTGTGCACGGCTGGGTGAGCCAAGTTGGCGCAGAGCATTTGCAACGCGTGTATACGGAGTTGGACCTGGGTAGCGTTTGGAGCAGCGATGTACGTTGTCCTGATGCCGCTACAGCTCTGCGAATGACCCAATTGATAGAGGACGCACGCTCAGCCGGAGATACGGTTGGTGGCTGCGTGACCTGCGTTGTGAAGGGTGCTCCAACAGGATTGGGCGAACCCGTTTTCGATAAGCTGCACGCCGATCTGGGCAAGGCCATGCTCAGCGTCAATGCTGTCAAGGGCTTTCAGATCGGCAGTGGCTTCGCTGCAGCCAGGATGCGCGGATCAGAGCATAACGATGCCTATGTAGCGAGGACGGCTGGGGTGGGAACCCTTACCAACCGTTCGGGCGGCGTTCAAGGCGGCATCAGCAATGGTGAGGATATCATCTTCGATGTAGCCTTCAAACCCGTGAGCACATTGATGCGCGACCAGCCAAGCATCGACCGAGAAGGTAAGCCTGTCATACTGGAAGGAAAAGGAAGGCACGACCCTTGCGTTGTGCCGCGCGCTGTTCCCGTTGTAGAAGCCATGGCTTGTCTTGTTATCGCTGATCATCTTTTACGACAACGAAGTTCCCGTATGTAGCACCCAACCCACCCGCGAAGCGTTGTGTTTATCGCATTACGTCTTGCGGGTTGAACGCACCGAACACGCAACACGCAAACGCAACTAGCCTTAATCATGAAGTGGATCAAACGCCTGTTCGCCGCTGTCGGCATCCTGTTCTTATTGTTGATCATTGCGGCCATTCTCATCCCCATCCTGTTCAAGGACAAGATCGAGAAGGCCGTTAAAGACCAGGTGAACGCCAGCCTGAACGCCACGGTGGATTGGGGTGAATGGGACCTGAGCATCATCAGCAGCTTTCCGAACGCCACCTTCGAGGTGAGCAAGGTGAAGGTGTGCAACCTGGCACCTTTCGAAGGAATCTGCCTGGCCGATATCGGCGAACTAAAGGCGACCGTTGGGATCATGAGCCTGTTCGGTGATAAGATCCTGATCAAACGTGTGGCGCTCGATCACCCGTTGATACACGTGAAGGTGTTGCCCGATGGCCGGGCGAACTACGATATCGCCAAGGCTGACAGCACCGCTGGCGAGACACCTGCCGATACCGCTGCCAGCAAATTCAACGTGCAACTGAAAGAGTATTCGATCACCGATGGACACGTGATCTACGATGATGAAAGTTTGCCCATGCTGATGGACCTCGCCGGGCTGGATCACACGGGCGAAGGCGATTTCACGCAGGATCTTTTCATGCTGAAGACCGTTACCCACAGCGATAGTGTGAACGTGGTGTTCGATGGCGTGAAGTATTTGAAGAACGCGGTGGCCGACATCAAGGCCGATCTGGACATGGATATGCCGCGCATGAAGTTCATATTCAAGGAGAATGAAGCCACGGTGAACCAATTGGTGCTCGGCTTTGATGGTTGGCTCGCCATGCCCACGGACGATATCGCCATGGACATCAAGTGGAATACGAAGAAGACCGATTTCGGAACTTTGCTTTCCCTCGTGCCGGCTGAATTCGCGAGCAATTTGAAAGGTGTGGATATGACCGGG
>JANNYL010000468.1:0-3348 GCA_031410075.1 Flavobacteriales bacterium | reverse complement strand
GCGCGCACGCTGCCGCGTGCGTATGAGTCTGTAGGGTCTATCCAATACTTCTTGCCATCGAGGGTCAACTGGACAATGCAATGATTGAAGGCGTTGGCGCGAGGAGTAGAGCGATCAAGCGATGCCCCCGCATAGGTATTCACGAGCGCCGGCCAAGCCTTCACATTCATCTCATTGAGCAAGGTTGCCAGCAGAAGCGACATGTCCTTGCAATCGCCGAAACGCTGCGCAAAGACATTTTTCGGAGCGTGGGGTTTGTAAGCGCTTAGGCCCTGTTCCAACCCCAGATAACGGATACCGTCACGCACCAAGTGCCAAGCGCTATCAACGCGAGCATCAACGTCGCGCATCGACTTCCAACTATCAATTCGAACGCTTAACGCTGCGGGAATTTCATGGTTCGAGCCAAAAAGGCCAATTGCCCATGCGCGAACTTCTTCCCAATCCGCGAACTCTGTGGCAGCGATGTACGGGAAATGCTCATGTTCGCCCGGCACATCCTCCTCTACACGCAATGCAGGGATATCTATGGCGCTAAGTGTATAAATGTCGCTGGTTCCCTCACTGGTCTTAACGAGCATCGGTGCACCTAGTTTGCTGATAAACCGTGTCGTGCGGTCCCTCGGCACCACGAACCGAAGGCCCTGCTTACCTATGGGTACGGAATACTGCCAGGTCGCTTGCATCTGGAAGCGGTCGCCGAACGAGGGTGACCAGCCGCGGATCGTCCAAGCCTGTTCGAGGATGTCACCCGGCCTCACATCGTCCAACTCCAATACAACGGTGCGCGTACCATCATATAAAAAGGCTTCCATACCCTCCTCACGTTGGATCACCTGCACCTTCGCCGGATCGTACTTCTCTATCGTCCGACCTCCACGTATAATACGTAAGCGATGAATGATGACCTTCTGGTATGTTGGATCGAAATCAATGGTGATCCGCGAGTTGCCCTGAACCCCGGCGAGGTCCAACAGGACGAGCCGAATGTGGTTGTAGTGCTCGCGGCGGCCGAGGTTATACTGCTCATCGTATAGCTGGTACTCTGTGCCTTCTTGAATGGCCGTTCGGTCCGTGATCAAGGAACCAACAGCATCGAGCGGTTTGATCCAGTCCGGTTCCGGAGCGAAGGATGGGTGTTGCGCATGGGTCGCAAGCGCCGCAAGCCAGAATAGCGGAAAAAAGGATCGCATTCGAAGCGCGAAATCTACGTGATCGGTCTACGGTACAATGGGATTGGGAGAACAAACACCCGCCTACCGCAAATACGCCCGCACCGCCATCAGGATAACGCATCCCAAGAACATAAGTATGCTGATGCGATTGATGCCATGCATGAAGCGCATGTTCACATTGGGGTCGCTCTTAGCGAAAAGCGTTACTGGGTTCAGGTAGTAGAGGATACGCTTGAGGAACATGGGCGGGAAGTGGCTTTGTTCAGAACCACGAAGTAAACACACCGGCGGTGCGATCGTTCGGCGGATGTCCAATGAACAGCTTTTGCTCAGCTCGTCTCGCACGGATCGACCTCAGAACACGTTGGTCCCAATTTGGGGTACACCAGGATCGATCGGCAACCCATGGATATACCTTTCGTCTTCCGAGCAAACCACACGATCATGAAGCAAGCTCTTACACTTTCAGTGTTGCTAATACTGATCACCCCGACCGCCCGGGCGCAGTATGACACGCTTTGGGTTGGGCCGCCAGAATCGGCGAGCACAGGATTGGTGAACACACCTTTTCCAACTGGCGCCGCCCAAGCCGCACGCACGCAATATTTGGTGCGCAGTCAGGATCTGGAACTAGCCGGTCTGTTGGAGAGCATAAGTGTTTTGGGCATCTGCTTTCAAGTAGTGGATGACGATATCACCAACCCCACATGCTTGCTGGATATTCATACACACATGAAGAATGAAACCAGCACCAGCTTGGCTGACTTCGTCCAAACAGGGCTTATGGAGACCAGCACCGACCCACAGATCAATCTGAACGAAGGGGTTCTCGGGATCGTGTACGACACTCCATGGCAATGGATAGGTCCGGGAATGAACGCCATCGTAGAGGTCAACTACGAGCGTGGTGCGGAGGTTGGTCTAAGTCCGCGAATAATATTGGACCTCGACTTGGACTACACCGCGACGTTCACGGGGCGTACTCAACAGAACATCATGGGCCACGACATCAGCAGCATATACCCTTCGGACGTAGAGACCGATAGCGATAATAGCCTTCCGGCAATGGGCTTGCTGGTGCAGTCCTTCTCATCATCCGTGCTGGAGCACGATGGGGCGGCTTCCTTGGGCCTGTTTCCAAATCCTTCCAACACAACGTTGAATATCCAGGCGCCAACCGGGACGCGCTCATTCCGTGTAACCGATATGTGCGGGCGGATCGTCCTTCAAGAGTCGCTCTCTTCACCAGCGGGTCAAGTGGACATCAGTTGGCTGCCGAAGGGTTGTTACACCCTGAGTGCGTTGTTGGTGAACGGTGCCAGGGTATCTGGCAGGTTCATTAAAGAGTAGCACTTCTTGAAAGCGAAAGGCCTGCGACGGCAATAGCTTCGCGGCCCGATGCCCTTCGAACTTATAAGTGAATTCACGCCCACCGGCGACCAACCCGAGGCGATCAAGCAGTTGGTGGAGGGCGCGCGCGAAGGCGTGCCCTACCAAACGTTATTGGGTGTTACCGGAAGTGGAAAGACGTTCACGATCGCCAACGTGATCGCGCAACTGGATCGGCCTACCTTGATCCTGAGCCATAACAAGACGCTCGCAGCGCAGCTGTACGGCGAGTTCAAGCATTTCTTCCCGAACGATCGCGTGGAGTATTTCGTGAGCTACTACGACTACTATCAGCCAGAGGCGTACATCCCCACAAGCAACACGTACATCGAGAAAGACCTCTCGATCAACTCGGAGATCGAAAAGCTGCGGCTCAGCGCGAGCAGTGCCTTGCTCAGTGGCAGGCGGAATGTGATCGTGGTGGCGAGCGTGAGTTGCATTTACGGCATTGGTAACCCGGCGGAATTCCACAAGAGCGTGGTACACGTGAAAAAAGGCCAGAAGGTCAGCCGGAACAACCTGCTCCATTTACTGGTGAGCGCGCTGTACAGCCGAAAGGACATCGAACCGGGGCGTGGCAATTTCCGGGTCCGCGGTGACGTGGTCGAAGTGAACCTGGCTTATGCCGATGAAGGGGTCCGCATCCACTTTTGGGGTGACGAGATCGAGAAATTGGAACGCTTCGACATGGCAAGCTCAAAGACGCTGGAGACCATGGAAGGCACCACGATATACCCGGCTAACATCTTCGTGACCAGCCGGGACACCATGAACGCGGCTATCC
>JANNYL010000467.1:0-2939 GCA_031410075.1 Flavobacteriales bacterium | reverse complement strand
CCATCTCCAAAGAAGATGGAAGGAAAGAAGTAAGCTTTCTTCCAAACTTTCTGGTCCAAAGAAGGGGCTGCCTCGTGAGAGGTGGCCCCTTTTGCATTCAACATCCAAAGTCTGGTAGAATGATCATGCGATCAGTGTCTATAGGCTTCGCCAGCATATAACGCGGGCAAGAGCCCAAGCGCCCGTTCCCAGTCAGAGTCTGTATGGGCTTCGCGGACGGTGATCATCATGCTTGCACTCGTTCAGTCCGCGAGGAACCCGAATTTCCCGGCTTTGTAGTCCTCGATGCACTCGCGGATCTCCTCTTCGGTATTCATCACGAAGGGACCGTAGCTTCATTGGGTTTGTTCAACGCACGATGTGCAACCCATGGCTGGATATGGCCCCATTCTCGGTTCCAACTGTCAGCACATAGGCTCCATTGGACAGTTGCTCAACCTTCAACTCCGCGATCGATACGCCTGTGAACGTTTCATGTAGCACCCGCTGGCCTGTGGAATTCAGCACAGTGGCTGAGGATATGCGACCTGTCCCTGCATCCAATTGGACCCGGTCCGTGGCCGGGTTCGGGTACATAGCAATGGGATTTGATGCGCTATTGATCGGTCCTACGGAGGAGTAGCCTGCTCCGTCTGTCTTCACCAAGTACATATCCACGTATGAAGAGCCGACCAGTGTATCGGATGTGTAACCGAACAGTACGAAACCCCCATCTCCGGTGCGGTCCAGCGAGTTCGCTTCACTGAAAATGCCTTGCTGGAAAGTCCGCTCCCATTGGATGTATCCATCCGCATCCGTTCGGAAGAGATGCATTTGGATGTCGTTGGTGAGCAGGTTCTCCTTCCTTCCACCGCAGATGAACCCACCGTCATCCATCTCCTGCACATCCGCTGCCATTTCGTCGCCAGCGGTCGCGTGCGTGCGTCGCCATTGCTCCATTCCGAACTCGTCAGTCCGCACAAGGAGTATGTCGCGCGATGGATAACCATTGCCTCCGGCGATGATGAAACCGCCATCGGAGGTGATTGCCAGCCCACGCGATTCGTCCACTCCCGGCGAAACTATCGTTCGTGTCCAGAGGGTATCGCCGTTCGCGTCGAATCGGATCAAGTACATGTCGCCATCCGGGTCGGCGAAGGTGAAGCTGTTGGCCAGCACGATGAACCCCTCGTCATCGGTCTGCCGAAGGCTCCAGCCCACCTCGCTGCTTCCAAGGTCTACAGTTCTGGTCCATAGTATGGCACCGTTCGGGTCGGTACGCACCAAATACACATCTTCATCCACCCCCGTGCCTTCCGTGAAACCGCACACCACGAATCCACCATCGCTGGTTTCCTGCACTGAGTAACCGATGTCACGGCCAAGCGAACCGGGATAGCGCTCTGTCCACATGGCGACCCCGTTCGCATCTGTTCGCACCAGCGTAAGCGTGTCGGAACCGAACGAGCCGAACATGCCACAGAGGATGAACCCCCCATCGCTGGTCTGTCTGGCATTGTAGCCCATGTCCTGGTTTACCGTGCCGTATGTATGGCTCCATAGCTCGGCCCCATTGGCATCGGCCTTCACCAAGTACATGTCGACGCTTCCGGCTGTATTGTTCCATGTCGACCCGAAGAGCGCATATCCGCCATCACTGGTCTGCTCCACACTGAAACCGATGTCGGCATCGGCCCCGCCGTACGTCTGCTCGAAGGTGATCTGACCGGTCGCGGCCATGGCAATGAGGCAAAGACCCGTGGAAGCTGTGGTTCGCATGGTATTGATAGTTCTCTTGAATAGCCTGCATGAAACGATTTCCGTCTTCAATCCTCTAAGAACCCGAATTTGCCGGCTTTGTAGTCCTCGATGCACTCGCGGATCTCCTCTTCGGTGTTCATCACGAAAGGGCCGTAGCTCACGTAAGGTTCGTTCAACGGCTCACCGCTCAGCACCATGAGGATGCACTTACGTTCCACCTGGACGCGGATCGCGCCGCCTTCGTTCTTCAGTTGCACGTAGTGGTTCTCCGGAGCTGCCGTCCCATTCACGGTGATCGCACCATCCACCACAAGGATCCCTGAGTTGTAGTTCGCGGGAAGTTGGAAGTTCACATCCGCACCAGCGTTCAAGTGCATGTCGTACATGTGGATGGGCGAGTACGCGCTCGCGATGCCTTTCACGCCCTCGTATTCACCGGCAACGACGTGTACCGTGCCTGCGTTCTTCGGCAGCACCACCTTCGGTTTATTACTATGCGCGATGCTCTGGTATTTCGCGGGCACCATCTTGTGCTTCGCAGGCAGGTTGATCCACAGTTGCAGCATTTCGAAGGCGCCGCCGCTTCGGTTGAAGGTTTGCTCGTGGTATTCCTTGTGCAGCACGCCGCCACCCGCCGTCATCCATTGCACATCTCCGGCGTTGATGATACCGTGGTTGCCCTTGCTATCGTGGTGCTCCACGCTGCCCTTGTAGGCGAAAGTGATCGTCTCGATGCCGCGGTGCGGATGCACGCCAACACCTTGCGATAGTTCGCTCGGCGGGAAGTTCACCTCGGCATTGAAGTCCAGAAGGAAGAAAGGGCTCATGCGCTCCTCGAATCCCTTCCCGTTGGGGAAGTAGTTCATGACCTTGAAGCCGTTGCCAACCATGTGCGTGTTGGTGGGGGAGAGCACACCTTCCACACCGCGTTGGCCGCTGGTGGAAAGGCTTTCCATGGCTTTGGCGGTGCCGCTCAGTGCGCCACCGATGAAGGCGAGTGCGGTACCTAGAATGCCGCGGTGCAGGAAATCCTTGCGTTGCATTTGCCGAGAGTGGTTTGGTTTCGGGAAAGTTAGTCCACCCCGCTCATTTCAAGGTCAAGGTCTAGTTCGGAGATACTCCTTCGAGACCTGACAGAAGTCACCAAACGATATGGTAAGCCATGGAACTTTGCGGTGTCGCGATCATGATCCGCTGGC
>JANNYL010000466.1:0-1895 GCA_031410075.1 Flavobacteriales bacterium | reverse complement strand
GTTCTTCATCACGGCTACATTCGCCTGCGGTCGATCCCGCCAAGCGCGGAAAATTAATCACCCCCCCGCGGCTTCCGTATTCTCGATTATCAACACTCGTTCATGGCCTCGGATCGCAAGCTTACCACGGACGAACTTGGGCGAATCACCCCACATGGGTATAAAGAGATGTCCAAACGCCGGATCCGTGTCGTTCTGGATGATGTGCGAAGCCGACACAATGTGGGCTCCATTTTTCGTACGGCTGATGCATTCGGCCTGGAGGGATTGATCCTCTGTGGCTTCACACCCTGCCCACCGCACCGCGATATCGAAAAAACGGCGTTGGGTGCTACGTTATCTGTTCCTTGGGAACAGCGGTCTTCAGCCGTGGATGCCGTATTGGCGTTGAAACAGGCGGGTTACGCGGTTTGGTGTGTGGAACAAACCTTGAACGCTGCGCCCATGCACACGTGGATGCCCGAAAACGGACGGCCGCTGGCCCTGGTTTTCGGCAATGAGTTGCACGGGGTATCAGACCAGGTGATCGCCGTTAGCGATGGAGCCCTCGTCATTCCCCAACATGGCACGAAACATTCCTTGAACGTAGCGGTTTGTGCGGGCGTCGCCCTTTGGCATGCCACCTCATTGGCAGGCACAACATATCAACCATAGGCAACCAACCGGTTATCAACCAGTCTTTGGTGAAACGGGCAATTGCTTTTTCTGGTAACAAAGCCCATTCCCCTATATTTGGCAACCATCCGAGAATCCGTGCGCCTGAAGGAACGATTACCCCTACTATTCCTGCTCTTGCTGGGGTCGTCTTTGGTACCTGTGGAAGCTCAGTATTTCCGCAATTCGGGATATTGGAAGACCCACCGCGGTGAATACATGCTGGGCTTGGGCATTTCCAACTTCTTGGGTGAACTCGGCGGTCGCAACCAGATCGGCTCACCTTTCGTGTGGGACCTGGAGTTCAAACTGACGAAACCAGCTGGTAGTCTGGGCTATCGCTATTATATAGCTGAAAAACAGGCATTGCGATTGAACCTCACGTATGGCATTCTCGCCGTCAATGACAACCTCACCACGGAGACGTTCCGCCAGAACCGGAATTTGAACTTCAGAACCGATGTCTTCGAGTTGCAGTTCTGCTACGAATTGCACCTGTACAAGGAAGAACTGGGTCACGTTTATGATCTGCGCGGTGTGAAGGGCACGAAAAGCTCACGCGTGGGACTGTACTTCTTCGTGGGCGGTGGCGGGTTCTACTTCAACCCCAAAACCAATATCAATAATTCGTTCGTCGACCTGAAGCCATTGGGCACTGAGGGGCAAGGGCTTCCAGGTGGTGCTGAGGAATACGATCTTTTCCAGCCATGCGTTATGGGCGGCATCGGCTTGCGCAAGGCGTTGAGCAAGCAATGGAGTGCGGGTGTTGAGTTGCAATACACCAAAACCTTCACGGATTACATAGATGACGTGAGTACGGTCTATTATGACCCAAATGCGTTGGCCGTTGCGCACGGTGATCTGGCTGCGCTCATTGCCAACCCTGCTTTGAACACTGTTGAAGCTGGTGGTGTGTATGCCACGGCGCCGAATCAGCAACGAGGCGACCCCACTGATCTGGACGCGTACTTGTTCTTCAAGGTACAGTTCCATTACAAGATCTATAAGTACAAGACCCAAGGCGGCCATAAGTACCGCACGCGTATTCGCAGGCAGAAGATCGTGTTCTAAGGACCAAAGGACTGAACGAGTTGGCAAGGCTTCCGAAAGGGAGCCTTGCTTGTTGTTTGGGATAAGGTCAGCGTGGGACGCGTTCGAGGAACAAGGGACAGCTTCAGGAGCGAGTTCGCCTCAATGCCTTGTTGGGCTTGAAGATCCATTCAATAGCCGTGTAGTGGATC
>JANNYL010000465.1:0-4651 GCA_031410075.1 Flavobacteriales bacterium | reverse complement strand
GTCCACCGCCACCGCGTCGGTCCCTGTCGCGATCACGCCCTCCGCGTTTACGCTTGTTCCCTTTGCCCTTGCTATCGAAACGGGTCAATTCGTCCTCACCACCCACTTTCTCATATTCGGGCTCCTGCTCTTCGGTTTTCGGCTCTTCTGCCTCTTCCGCGAGCTTCACGAAATCCACATCCACTTCAATGCCCTCCTTGTTCTGCGCCAGGATCTCCCTCACCCGTTCAATAGGGAAGCCCGCCATGATGGAAGCGCTCCCGGGTGTCTTGAACAAGTACCACATCTTCTCATCGAAGATGTCCGTCTTCATGTGGAAACCTGTGCCTTGCTTGGTTTTCAGCTTCGCGTTCGCCGAGGGGTAGCTCTTCACGGCCTCGATGTACATATCCAGCTCGTAGTTGAGGCAACACTTCAGTTTGCCGCATTGGCCCGCCAACTTCTGCGGATTCAAAGCGAGCTGCTGGTAACGCGCTGCACTGGTGCTCACGCTTCGGAAATCAGTAAGCCACGTGCTGCAACACAATTCCCGTCCGCAGCTTCCGATACCACCAATGCGCCCAGCCTCCTGCCGTGCACCGATCTGCTTCATGTCCACCTTCACCTTGAAGAGGTCACCGAGTTTGCGCAACAGGTCCCGGAAATCGATGCGTTGCTCGCTCGTGTAGTAGAACGTGGCCTTGGTCCCATCGCCCTGATACTCAACGTCCGTCAACTTCATATCCAACCGCATCTCCTGCACCAGGGTGCGCGTGGCCAGCATGGTCTCATCCTCCAGCTTGCGTGCGATATGCCAACGGTCGATATCCTCCTGCGTGCTTTTGTGCAGGATCTTGCGCAGCTCGTAAGTATCCGTTACCGAAATGGTGCTTTTGCGTTGCATTTGCGCGCGCACCAGCTCACCCACCAGGCTCACCATGCCCACATCATGCCCGGGAGCAGCGTCAACTGTTACCAGGTCGCCGGGCATCAGTTGCAGTGCATTGGCATTGCGGTAAAAACTCTTGCGCGTGTTCTTGAAGCGCACCTCCACCGCATCAAAGGGTGATTGGCCGCTCGCTAACGGAACCCCTGCCAGCCAATCGAACACGGGCAGTTTATTGCAACCACTGGTGCTGCAAAAGCCGTTGCTCTTACACCCGGCCGGTTTGCCGTCCGCTCCTGTTCCACAATTTCCGCAGGCCATTTTTTGAAGTTCCCACCTAAGCTCAGGGGCTTAAGAGGTGGGTGGCGAAGATAGAATTACACCATCGGTACGTTTCACAGCGCCCCAAGCCGGTTTTCGACGCTGGCCCATTGAACAACTTCCGGACCTTCTCAAAAGGCGCTCAGTCCTTCAACCGCAACAACCCACCCACCCGGTAGCTCAGGTCCAGGAAAAGCACCTTGGGATTGGCATTGCGTTCCAAGTGACCATGGGCCGTTTCCAGCTCCTCGCGGATGCCCGACACGTTCCGTTCGTTCAGCAGTACACTGAATTTCTTCACGAAGTCCAGTTCCTCGCCGTATGCCCGCACCAACTGGGGCACCTGCTGCCAGTGCAACATGCATTGGCGGATGAGGTAGAGCGCATAACGCATAAATGCCTTCTGTTTCTCGCGGCCCATCTTGCCGAACTGGTCACCGAACTCCACGGCCTCCGGTAACTTGTTCGCGTAACAGGCGCGCAACCAATCCCGGAAGAAGACGAACAACTCCTCTTCGCTCTTCTCGGCCATGGCAAACGCTTCCAACAGATCACCTTCGCTACGTGCACCGATCGCGCGGGTGTCTTCGGGCGATAGTTCCGGGTAGCGTTCGCGCAGTGCATCGGCCACCTCGCCGGGGTTCAATGCGGGCACTTTCACGAGTTGCGTTCGGCTGAGGATGGTGGGCAAAATGCGCTCATTGGCGTGCCCTACCAAAAGGAACGCGGTCATCGGCTCGGGCTCTTCCAAGATCTTCAACAGCTTGTTGGCCGCATTGGGGTCCATCAATTCAGGCAACCACACCAACATCACCTTCCAGCCGCCTTGGTAGGACTTCAGACTGAGTTTGCGGGATATCTCCGCAGCGATGTCCACGCCCATGCGCAACTGCTTGTTCTCCCCTTCCAACTTGGTGCGCCAGAGTTCATCATCCAAGTAGGGCTCCTTCAGCACCGCCTCGCGCCACTCGGTAATGAAAATGTCGCAGGTCTTCTGCTTCTCGTTCAGGAAAATGGGGAAGGCCAGATGCAGGTCAGGGTGGGCCAGCTTCTCCACCATTTTGCAACTGGCGCATGTGCCACAACTGTCCGCAGCGCCTTTTTCGGAGCACAACAAATAGCGCGCAAAGCCCAGCGCCAACGGCAAGGTCCCACTGCCACGAGGTCCCAGAAAAAATTGCGCATGCGGAATACGACCCTCGCGGATATTGCCGATCAGCTTGGCCTTCAGCGGTGCATGACCAATTATGTGGGAGAATTGCACGGGGCGAAAGTAGCCGCGCATGTTGCGTGTTGTCGAGTTACTGAGGCGGCACATAAGATCCGGTCATTTGATTAGCTGATGGGGCGATCCCGCTGTGGCGGGACAGGTTGTGCTGATTAGCTGATGGCTCACTCCGGCGGGCACATCAGCTGATCAGCACATCACTGTTGTCCGGGGAACTTGCAGGAGACTGCGGCTCAGGGCCGCAGTGACATTGGTGTAGGAAGCCGTGATCGGCGGGCTCTGCCCGCCGATCACGGCTTCCATGAAATCTGTCATTCCGGGCCTGACCCGGAATCTCGGCTTGTGTACGACCATGCTGAGCAGTTCGGAAACAGAAGCCCCTGTCAAACTCAACTAGCTGGAACTCTTGTGGTTCAAGGGTTCCAAGACTTCGTCCGGATTTTCCCCGGACAACAGTGATCAGCACATCAGCTAATCGAACCGGAGATCGTGCGTTTCTTCATCACCGGCTCAGTACGAGTTACGTGTTCTTCGAGGATGCAAGAACACGCAACACGCCAACACGTAACGCGCAACGCACGTTACCACCGCCCCTTCTACTTTCGCCCCATGCTGAACATGGATTCCTTCAACTTCAACGGCCAAAAAGCGCTGGTACGTGTGGACCTGAACGTTCCTCAGGACGCGAACGGGAATGTGACAGACGATTCCCGAGCCAGGGCCATTGTGCGCACCGTGAAGAAGATCACAAGCGACGGCGGCAGCGCCATTCTTATGAGCCACTTGGGCCGCCCCAAAGGCAAAGTGAACCCTGCCATGAGCCTGAAGCCTATTGCCGCTTACCTGGAGGGTTTGCTCGGCATGCCAGTGCAATTCGCCACGGATTGCGTGGGTCCCGATGCCAAGGCGAAAGCCGCGGCCCTGAAACCCGGCCAAGTGCTGGTCTTGGAGAATTTGCGGTTCCATCCCGAAGAAGAAGCGGGTGATGAAGCCTTCAGCAAAACCCTGAGCGAATTGGGCGACGTGTACGTGAACGATGCCTTCGGTACGGCCCACCGCGCGCATGCCAGCACAACGGTGGTGGCCAAGTTCTTCCCCGCCGCCAAGCTCTTCGGCTACCTGATGCAGGCCGAGATCGACAGCGTGGGCAAGGTGCTCGGCCACCCAGCGCGTCCTATGACGGCGATCGTGGGCGGCAGTAAAGTGAGCAGCAAGATCGAGGTGCTGGAAAACCTCATTGGCACGTGCGATGAGCTGATCATCGGTGGCGGCATGGCCAATACCTTCATCAAAGCCCAAGGTGGGCAGACCGGTGCGAGTTTGGTGGAAGAAGACCTGCTGGAAACCGCGCGCACCATCATCAAAAAAGCCGCGGACAAAGGCGTGAAACTGCACATACCAACCGATGCGGTGGTGGCCGATGCTTTCGCCGAAACCGCCAACACCGACCAGTGCGCCAGCGACGCCGTACCCGATGGTTGGATGGCCCTGGATATCGGGCCCAAAAGCATCGAAGCTTTCCGCACAGCGGTGCTGCGCAGCAAAACGTTGCTCTGGAACGGCCCCATGGGCGTTTTCGAAATGAAACCGTTCCAACAAGGCACCATCGCCATTGCCAACGCGGTGGCCGAGGCTACGAGCAAAGGAGCCTTCAGTTTGGTGGGCGGTGGGGACAGCGTGGCCGCCGTTAACCAGTTCGGGCTAGCCGACAAGATCAGCTACGTGAGCACGGGCGGCGGCGCCATGCTGGAGTACTTGGAAGGGAAGGTGTTGCCGGGTATAGCGGCGGTGCAGAATAATTGAACCACGGCAGGCTGATCCGGCTACCTTGGTATTCAAGTTCATTCAACGTTTCGTATATCCCTCTATTTATGGCTGGCTTTGCGACAATCTTAGTATAGCCACAGTTGTGTACAACCATAAGAAACTAACGGACAGATAGAACAGAACTCAAATTAATTATATAAATTGCTAACTAAACAGATATTAAATGATTAAGTTTAAATTTATTTTTTTACTACTGATTTTTTCAGGCATTTCAATCTATTCATTTGGACAGGTAGACACTTTGAACAACGCGAATCTCTCAAAAGATGTGTAAGCTTCCCCTAAAGTCGGGCCAGTGATAACTGGAGGTCTCAGGGGCATTTTGGTTAGAGTTGGATGGGCACAGGCGGCCGGTAACCGAGTGCTTTGTGAGGTCGAAGATGGTTGTAATCGTACATCCATTCGGTGGT
>JANNYL010000464.1:0-8871 GCA_031410075.1 Flavobacteriales bacterium | reverse complement strand
GCGCGCGCTCGAAGAGCCATTGCGCCAGATCGTGGCCAACGCCGGATTGGAAGGCAGCATCATCGTACAGAAAGTGCGCGAAGGCAAGGCCGACTACGGCTTCAACGCCCGCACCGAAGTGTATGAGAACCTGCTCGCCGCCGGTGTTATCGACCCTACCAAGGTGACGCGTGTCGCTTTGGAGATCGCAGCTTCTATCGCCAGCATGTTGCTCACCACCGAGTGCGTGATCAGTGACGAGAAAGAAGAGAAAGCCGCAGGCGGCCATGGCCACGGTGGTGGCATGGGCGACATGGGCGGGATGATGTAAGCATCAGCCTCAACTGTTAAGAGCAAGCCCCGGCGAGAGTCGGGGCTTGTTCGTTTCAAACTGCAGATCAATTCCATAAATCCGATCCACCCTGAATTGTGCTCAAGTCCGCCCAGACGACCATAAACAGAGCAGGTAGCAGCCCTTTCGGGCATCCTTCAGGACCTCTTGTCGTCTTGTGCAGGCGAACAACAAGGTTCCATCATTCATCGCATCTTCGCCCACCATTTCCACAGCACGCGTTTGCTTTCCCTTATCATACCCGTCTTCAACGAAGAACGCAGCCTTCCGCTCCTTTTCGAGCGCTTGCGTTCTGCTTTATCGGATATCGATCATGAGGTGATCTTCGTGAACGATGGTTCGCGCGATGCTTCGTTCAATGTCCTTCGCACTGAATGCACGAAAGAACCACGTTTCAGGGCGATCGATTTCAGGCGGAATTTCGGGCAGACGGCTGCGATCAACGCCGGCATCCAACATGCCAAGGGCGACATCCTCGTACTGATGGACAGTGACCTGGAGAACGACCCTGCGGATATTCCCAGGCTGCTCGCCAAATTGGACGAAGGCTATGATGTGGTGAGTGGCTGGAGACGCGATCGCTGGCAGGGACAGTATCTCACCCGTAAGCTTCCGTCCTTGCTGGCCAACAAGCTTATCAGTTCCATCAGCGGGGTGTCGCTCCACGACTATGGTTGCACGCTGAAGGTGTACAAGCGGGATGTGATCCAGGACATCTCGCTTTATGGTCAGATGCACCGCTTCATCCCCGTGTATTGCAGTTGGCAAGGCGGCCGAGTTGGAGAGCTGCCCGTAAACTATGCACCCCGCCAGTTCGGCAAAAGCAACTACGGCCTCTTCCGCACCTATAAGGTGATGTTGGATCTTCTGCTGATCAAATTTCTGGACAAGTACATGACCAAGCCGATCCACTTTTTCGGTGGGGCAGGCTTCCTGTGTTTCTTGCTGGCCTTGGTCACAGGCGGCACTATGCTCTTCTTGAAAGCCTCGGGCAAGGCCGATTTCGTGCAGACCCCTTTACCTATGATGACCGCTATGTTCCTGATCGTTGGCGTGCTTATGATCCTGATGGGCGTATTGGCCGAGATGATCATGCGAACGTATTTCGAGAGTCAGCAGCGATCGCCTTTCAGTATCCGTGAAATAGTCAACAAGTGAGCATTCCGGCAACCGATCAACGCACGGCGGACGCCTTCGCCACTTCATGGAACAACCTGCCGGAAGGCTCTGTGTACAGCACAGCGCAGTTCGAAGAATGGTTCGCACCATTGACGCGTGCGGACGTTGAAGGTCGGCGTGTAGTAGAACTCGGGTGTGGTGGTGGCAGCCTGCTCACGCACATCAGTACGTGGGCTCCAAGCGAGTTGATCGGTGTGGATCTCGGATCCTCGGTGGAGATGGCCGAGCGCAATATGACCCGTGCTGGCGCGAAGAACTTCCGCATCGTGAAACACGATCTAACGACGTATGCCGAAGAACCTTGCGACCTGGCATATTGTATCGGCGTATTGCACCACTTGAAGGATCCACGCGCAGGGTTCGATGCGGTGCTGCGCAACACACGGCCCGGCGGAAGGTTCCATTGTTGGGTATATGCACACGAAGGCAACGCCGTGATCCGCTGGATCGTGGACCCGGTGAGGAAGATCGCCTCGCTGTTCCCTTGGTGGTTCACCAAGTACGCCATCGCTACACCGATGGTCGCACCCTATTTTCTCTATGCGAAAACGCTGAATGCTTTGCGTTGGCCAGTGATGCGCAATTGGCCGCTCTACGACTACTCGCTTTGGATCTCACAACGCGGATTTGCGTTTTTCCGTCATGTGGCATTCGATCAGTTGGTGACCCCGAGCACCGTGTATATCCACAAACGCACGGTGGAGGAATGGTTGCGTATTGGATCCATTGACCCTTCGAGCACGTACGCCATTTTCCGCAATGGCAACTCCTGGAAGTTCGGCGGGCGCATGAAAGCTTGACGCGCCATGTCCACCACGGCCTACGACGCGTCGCACTTCCAGGACAACTACCCACCTGGGATGCGCTTCTTCTATTGGACGCGTGCGCGCAACCGCATTCTGCTGAAGGCAATTCTCCGCCATAAAGTACCGATGCCCATGCTCGAAGTGGGCTGTGGAACCGGCATTGTCACCGGCTACCTGCGGAATGCTGGCCTTGAGGTCACAGGTATCGAGTTGGGGCATCCCGAGGTCGATCCGCTGGTACGCCCACACCTGATGCTCGACCAGGACGCATTCAGTGTTGACCCCGCCGTGCGTGCGCGCTTCCAGAGCATCGGGCTATTCGATGTAATTGAACACATCGAGGATGCACCAGGTTTCATGCGCCGCCTTCTCGATGCGTACCCCCATGTGAAGCAAGTCGCGATCACCGTTCCAGCGGGGCCAGAACTATGGAGCAACTATGACGTGCATTTCGGTCACTTCCGTCGTTACACAGCCGCATCGTTGACCGATCATATGATCGCCTGCGGATTGAAGCCGATAGCAGTACGCGAGCTCTTCCAAGGATTGTACTGGGCACAGCGCGGTGCACTCGCCCTGGGTATCGGCCAGAACCGTCGTGTACGCTTCGACCCGCCAGTGGAACAACCGCGACGTGCGATCCACGCTATGTTGGCGGCCGTTCTGGGTATTGAACATGAAATGGTCCCAGGCAAATGGAGAGGATCAAGCTTGATAGCCATTGGTTCGCGTGCATGATCACCACAAATTTCTGCTGAACGCATGTGTGGCATAGCCGGGTTCCAAGGAAAAGGCACGCTGGATGATGCACGTCGAATGATCGAGCGCATTGCTTATCGCGGTCCAGATCTGCAGGACGCCGCAATGGTAAATGACACCGGTCTCGCCCACGCCCGCTTGAGCATCATTGACCTGAGCCATGGCGCCGACCAACCGATGAAGGATGCGAGCGGTGAACTCACTATCGTCTTCAATGGCGAGATCTACAACTACAAAGCGCTGCGCGAAGGCCTGCTTCGAACAGGTCGATACTCGTTCCGTACCGATGGTGATACGGAGGTGCTCCTCTACCTCTTCCGGGAACATGGCGAAGGCATGCTGCCAATGCTCAACGGCATGTTCGTTTTCGCGTTGCACGATGCCAGAAATGGTGAGCTCTTCCTGGCCAGAGATAGGATGGGCAAGAAGCCGTTCCATTACTCGGAGGCTAACGGCACATTCGCTTTCGGCAGTGAGCTGAAGGCCGTGCTGGCACATCCGGAAGTGAAGAACGAGATCGACCTGACCTCGTTCAACCAATACCTGACCTTCGAATATGTGCCAACACCGCGCAGTATCGTGCAAGGTGTTCGCAAGTTGGAACCGGGGCATTGTCTTGTAGTAAAGAACGGACGTATCCTCAGCGATCGAGCCTATTGGACCATTGACCTTACAAAGAGATCGATCAGTGAGAGCGAAGCCACAGCACAGCTCGACGATGCGTTGCTCAAGGCGACCGAACGTCGTTTGATGAGCGATGTGCCGCTTGGCGTTTTCCTGAGCGGGGGTATTGATAGCAGCGCTATCGCCTATTATGCGCAGAAGAGTTCGAGTACACGGATCAACACGTTCAGTATCGGCTTCGACGAGGCGAGCTATGATGAAAGCGATCATGCCCGACTTGTCGCAGAGCGCATCGGCAGTGATCATCATGTTGAGATCCTGAAGCAGCGCGATAGTCTGGACCTGATACCTGACCTCTACGCGAAACTTGATGAGCCTTTCGCGGATGCCTCGTTGATCCCGACCCATTTGCTGAGTCGTTTTGCACGCAAGCACGTCACCGTGTGCCTTGGTGGCGATGGCAGTGATGAACTGCTTGCCGGCTATCCCACGTTCGGTGCGGATCGGTTCAGGAAGCTTTTTTCAACTATGCCCCACGCAGTGATCAATGCGATGAAGGGCATGGCGAACATGCTTCCGGCCAGTGACAAGAACATCTCGTTCGATTTCAAACTGAAGCAGTTCCTCCGAGGCTTCGAGCTGGATGCACAGCACGTGAACACGCTCTGGCTCGGCAGTTTCACACCTTCGGAAAAACGATCGCTCCTCAGCACCGAAGTCCGCGCTTCGTTGAACAATGCCCACGGGCTGGAACCGATCGACGATGTTCTCCGCGGATCCCCGTGGGCGGACAACTCGTTGAACGAGATCATCTACGTTTTTCTGCGCACGTATTTGCTGGATGATATCCTGTTCAAGGTGGATCGCGCTAGCATGTATACCTCGCTGGAGGTGCGCGCTCCTTTCATGGACGTGGAGGTTGTGGAACTCATCAACTCGTTGCCCGACAATTTCAAACGGCAAGGCTTCAACGGCAAGTATTTATTGAAGAAGGTGATGCGCGGCAAACTCCCGGACGCCATTATCGATCGACCAAAAAAGGGCTTCGGAATTCCGCTGAGTTCGTGGTTGCGCAAAGAGTTGAGGCCTTTGTGCGAAGAACTGCTCAACAGCCAAAGGCTCCAGCGCGAAGGCTACTTCAACCCCACCTACGTGGAGCGACTGAAGAAAGAACACATGACCGGTCGCGCCAATCATCGGAAACTACTGTGGACACTAATGGTCTTCCAAATGTGGTTGGACCAGCGGAAGTGAGTTAAAGGCCCGCATATTCGCAGACATGCGGACCACTTGGCTTTTTCAGCGCGCAACCCTGATGGGGTTCGGGATCGCCTTGATCGCGCGCGGAGTGCTGTTCTGCATCTTCTTACAGGAACATGGATTCCATTATAGCCTTTATGGCTGGGGTGTTGAGGGCGGTGATACACCCTCGTACTTCACGCCTATTGATTCGCTGATCAACGGCAACGGCTATCAGCCCGATCTGCGTATGCCGGGCTATGGGCTCATCTACCTGCTCCTTCGGTCGTTCACCACCGAGCCGGGAGCGGGCCTGGTCATCATCTTCCTCCAATTCTTCCTAGGTGCATTGAGTTGCGTGGCGCTCATGAACATCGCAGAAATGATGGGGCTTGGGCAACGGTGGCAGCGCCTCACATTCTGGCTTTCCGCCTTGTGCCCGCAACTCGCATTCCTGGATGTGCAACTGGTGACGGAAAGTTTCTGCACGAGTGCATTGATATTCTCCATTTTCAATGTTTTTGCGCACTTGAAGAGACCTTCGAACGCGAACATGATCGTCGCAGGCATCTGGCTCACGTGGGCGGTCTTTCTACGACCGGTGTACGCGATCGCACTACCATTGATCGCCGTTGGCCTCCTCTGGAAGAACACAGGGCACGTGAAGCGTCCGATACATCATGTGCTCTTTCTCTTCCTTCCATTCATTGTCTTTGATGGTGCTTGGACCTGGCGCAATTGGACCGTGCACCAACAGTTGCGACCGCTGGCCAATAGTCTGTATTACCCGGAGTTCAAGGAAGCCCCCACGTATGCGATCTTCCAATACCTCCAATGCTACGGTGGTAACCAAGCATGGTGGGATCCACGCGCGGATATCCGGTGGTTCAATGTGCGCGAAGGAGTGATGGGGCGGCATGGCCGGCTTGCGGATAACGATGTTGAACCACCCCCTGTGGCATTCTCCGCAAGATGCACGCGCGATAGTTTGTTGGCGCTCGCCAACGACATGGCTCAGTGGAGTGACAGCGCTACATCAGCTGCTATGCGGCCCGAGATCAATGCCAGAGCGATAGCCCGATCACAACGCCTGGTGCGCTATTTCCGCGAGGACCGACCTGTGATCTATCACGTTTGGTCCAGGATCCGGTTATTGGGATCGCAATTGCGCCGCGCCGGGCTGAACGACCTGTTCGAATCCCATTTCCGTGGCGACCCGTTCTACGCCCCGCTCATTGTTGCCTTTAACGATGCTTGGTATTGGATCATCATGCCGTTGGGGGCGTTCGGGGCCCTGCGTGGTATTCTGGATCGAAAAACCGTGAACCCGGCCATGACGGTCATCGCACTTGTTCTGATCGCTTCACTGCTGGTACATCCGTTCGTATTCCGCATGTGCGAAGGGCGATACATCCTGTGCATGTATCCTTTCCTCCTGCTAATGGCGATGGCGTTACTGGAAGATCTCGGTCGTTTTGTTCGTGGATCGAACGCTTCGGCATGATGCGTGTACCACGACCCGGTGATCAAGCCTTTCGCCGCCTTTCTTTGTTGAACGAACCCACCACATCAATGAACCTCCGAGTTCTCGCATTCGCTCTCTCGACAGCTTCCCTACTCACCCTTCAAGCCAAGGAGCAACCCGTCACGAGCAAGGTCTCGGCTGCGAAAGTCTTCCTGAGCGGCGCACAGGTTTCACGTACGGCCAGCGCTTCCATCACTGCAGGCAGCACCACGCTCATCTTCACCGGCCTCAGCCAGAACATCGATGCGCAGAGCATCCAGGTGAACGGCAAGGGCGGCTTCAGTATCCTCAGCGTGAACCACCGCATCAACTACCTGAGTGAAAGCCCGAAGAAGAAGGAGATCGAGGATCTCGAAACAAAGATCAAGAAGCTGGAGAAGGACTGGGCCTTCGAGAAAGCCATGCAGGACGTGTGGGTGAACGAAGAGCAGTTGCTCAACAAGAACAGCAGCATCGGCGGCCAGCAGAACGGCATCACCGCAGCACAGCTTCTCGCCGTGAACGATTATGTGCGTGAGCGCCTGAAAGCGACCAAGACCAATTGGCTTCTTCAACAGGAGAAGATGGCCGAACTCGGCAAGGAAGCCGACAAGCTCCGTGCACAGCTCGCGCAGTACCAAGCGGAGCAACCGCAACCTACGAGCGAGATCGTCGTGGAGATCGACGCGCCGGTGGAAGTCGCCGCCTCGTTCACCCTAATCTATTTCGTCGGCAATGCTGGATGGACACCGGCGTATGACCTGCGCGCCAAGAACACGAGCGACCCCATCGAACTACTGATGAAAGCCCAAGTGGTGAACAGCACCGGCGAAGCTTGGGAGAAAGTGGACCTGTCCCTCAGCAGCGGCAACCCGACGCTCGGCGGTAACATGCCAACGTTGAGTGCATGGGTATTGCAGCAGCCCTATATGATCCAGACCGTGTCCACCCGCCTTGCCAATGAAAGCAGGGCGTATGATGATGCACCCAGTGCCGCCCCACCGAGCACGGCACAAGGCGGTAACATGGACCTGAAATATGAGGAGATGCCCGCACAACTCGAGGTGGCCAACACGGTGGTCTACAACACCACAACGGTGGAGTTCGCGATCGATGTACCATTCAGTGTGCCCGCTGATGGCATGGCGCATACCGTAGCCGTGAAGACGCACAAGGTCCCGGCTCTCTTCAAGCATTATTGCACACCGAAACTGGACAAGGACGCCTTCCTCTATGCACGCACCACGGGTTGGGAAGACCTGAACCTGATCCCCGGCCAAGCCAATGTGTTCTTCGAAGGCACCTACGTGGGCCAGAGCTACCTGAACGTGCAGAGCACTACTGACACGCTCGACGTTTCGCTGGGCCGCGACAAGGGTGTGGTCGTTGAGCGCATCCGCCGCAAGAGCACCAACGACAAGGCCGTGATCGGCGGCAAGCGCACGATCAATGTGGGCTTCGATATCAACGTGCGCAACACGAAAGGCAGCGCCATCGACATCGAGGTGCGCGACCAACATCCGCTCAGTCCCCGCAGCGAGATCAAAGTGGAACTGAAGGAGAAGGGCGACGCCAACGTGAACGAACAGACCGGCCAGCTCACGTGGAACATCCGCGTAGAACCGAAGAGCACCAAGAAGCTCGGTTTCGCCTACAGTGTGGAACACCCGAAGGATATGCCGGTGGTGGTCGAGTAATGGTGCGATGTCCACGAGTCGAACTGCGACGGTATTTTGGCACCATGTGCCGGCCCTTGCTTCCGCTCTTTCTGCTCGCTCTGAGTAGTTGTGGCGGCGATCGGTTCGGAGCCACCGTGACCGGTCCGCCTCCTGCTGTTTTCGAGCACCGAGCCGACTGGGCACAACTGATGGCCGACAGCGGTGTGGTGGGAACCTTTGTCCTGTGGGAACCCGATAGCAACCGTCTTCAAACATCGGATAGCGTTCGGGCGGTGCAGGGTTTTCTTCTGGCTTCCACCTTCAAGGTATTCAACTCACTGGTGGCCCTGCAAACCGGCGCGGTGGCTGATGAACACACGATCATCCCATGGGACAGCGTGGTGCGCAGACCGGGCTGGGACGAGGACATGGACATGGCGACCGCGATCCAACGCAGCTGCGTGCCTTGGTATCAAGAGGTGGCCAGGCGAGCGGGTGCTGAGCGCATGCAGCATTGGTTGGACACCAGCCATTACGGCGATCAGATCATGGGCGATTCCATCCACCTTTTCTGGTTGCAAGGGGGGCTGCGCATTTCGCCGCTTCAACAAGTGCATTTCATGGAGCGATTGAACAGGGAACAACTTCCGTTCGATGTAGCGCACCAACGCACAGTGAAAAGGATCCTGCCCGGCGATAGCACAGCCACATGGCGGATCCGTGGTAAAACAGGTTGGGCCATCCGCGTGGATGAACAGTATGGCTGGTATG